>WFTU01000413.1 GCA_015485375.1 Paracoccaceae bacterium
CCGTAAAGGCCGGTGCCGACCGCGCCTACCGCCGCGCCCTCGGTCGGGGTGAATATGCCGGCATAGATGCCGCCGATTACCGCAATGAAGATCACCACCACCGGCCAGATGCGCAGCAGGTTGCGGAAGCGCTCGTTATAGGGCACGCGGCTGGCCGTAGTCGCGCTGTCGGGTCGCAAACGCACATAGATCGCCACGGTCACCATATAGCCAAGCGCCGCCAGCACGCCGGGGATCATCGCGGCCATGAACATCTTGACGATATTCTGCTCGGTAATGATCGCGTAGATCACCAGAATGACCGAGGGAGGAATCAGAATTCCGAGCGTTCCGCCCGCTGCCAGCACACCGGTCGATAGCGCGTCGGAGTAGCCGTAACGCTTCATCTCCGGCAATGCCACCTTGCCCATGGTGGAGGCCGTCGCCAGCGAGGAGCCGCAAACCGCGCCGAACCCAGCGCAGGCCCCGACCGCCGCGATTGCCATGCCGCCCTTGCGATGGCCGAGCCAGTCGGCGGCAGCCCGGAACAGGTCGCGCGACATGCCCGATTTGGTGGCGAACTCCCCCATCAGCAGGAACATCGGAACGATTGATAGCGAGTAGCTGGAAAACGTCTCGTAGGTCAGCGATTTCATCTGGCTCAGCACCGCATTGGGCGAGCCCAGCACGATCCATGTGCCGACAAATCCGGTGATCGCCATAGCTACGCCAATCGGCATGCGCAGGAAAATCGCGCCCAGCATGATGACGAAGGCCAGCATGGAGAGGTCGAAACCGCTCATAGCTGCACCTCCTCGCGCCCGCGCAGGGTCCAGTTGAGCGCCCGCCAGACCGTATACAGGCAGACAACGGCAAAGAATGCCGCGCCGACCATGGCAAGCGCATAGCCCCACCAGACCGGCATCCGCAGAATAAACGTGGTTTCGGGATAATAGGGCTTGTCGCCCAGCGCCAGCAGGTCGCGCAATGTGTCGGAACCGAACGGCATCCGCTCGCCCATGCCCAGCCACAGCCGCCAGGCTATCACGATAGAGGCAATCGCCATCGCCAGATCGCCAAGCATCCCGAGGAAAATTCTGAGACGTGCCGGAAAGGCATCGACCAGAATATCCACCGTCACCTGCCCGCGATTGATCTGGCTCCACGGCAGGAAGCTGAACACCGCCACCGCGGTCGCTAGCTCCACCAGCTCGAAATCGCCGGGAATGGGGCCGAGGCCGACCCAAATCATCGCCCGCCCGATGATGGAGATCACCGTCATCACCGCCGCTGCGCTCAGCGCGACACCACCGGCATAGGCCAGCCAGCGTGACAGCCTCTTCAGCACCCGTCCGACGCGGGCTTCTGCATTCGGCGCAATTCCGTTCATCGCATGTCCCTAGAGAATCGAGGGCCGGTTGTTCAGCCCCTCCACATCCATTCCTGCCAGCTTTTTATAGCCTGCCGCCGTGGCCTCAAGCTCTTTTGCGTCCAGAACCTGCGATATATCGTCAAACCCGTCCGGTGCGCGTTCCGCCACCAGATCCAGCACCTTGTCCGGCCCGTCACCGCGATTGGCCAGCACGATGGCGGCGGTCGCGGGGCAGCGCTCGGCGTCGTAACTCTCCAATGCCGCCGGAATCGCGCCCCGCGCACGGATTTCCCGCGCCAGCACCCGCGCATCCAGTATCGCCTGCGAGGCCCCGTTGGAGCCGATCGGATACATCGGATGCGCCGCGTCCCCCAGCAACGTCATGCGCCCGTGCGTCCAGCGCGGCAGCGGGTCGCGATCGATCATCGGGAATTCGAAGATGTGCTTGGCGGATTTGATGATTTCCGGCACATCGAGCCAGTCGAATTTCATGCCCTCGAATTGCGGCAGGATATCCGCGACCTTGCCGGGGCGGTTCCAGTCCTCGCGCGACCACATGTAATCCGGCGGGAACTGCAGGTCGCAAATCCAGTTGATGAGCGAGCCGTTTTCCGTGTCGGCAATCGGGTAGCAAACGAATTTGCGTTTCTTCTCGCCGATCATCGCCATGGAACGGCCGGTGAGGAACTTCGGCCCCTCGGACACCCCGCGCCACATGACAATGCCGCCCCAGACCGGCGGTCCCTCGTCAGGATAAAGCCGCGCGCGGGCGTTGGAGTGCAGGCCGTCGGCGGCGACAAACAGCGATCCGCTCTCGATAGTTTCCGCGCCGGTTTCGCGGTCGCGCAGGGTGATGTCGATACCGTCGGAGGCCTCGATCCAGCCGGTGACCTCCTTGCCGGTTACGATGGCATCCGGCCCGAGGCGTTCCTGCACGGTGCGATACAGCAGCATCTGCAAATACCCGCGATGGATGGAGAATTGGGGCCAGTGGTAGCCGGCCTTGATCCCGCGCGACTCCGACCAGATTTTGCCGCCCTGCGCGGAGGCATAGACAACTTCCTCGGTTCGCAAGGCGATCTTGTCGAGGTCATCCAGCAGCCCCAGTTCCGCCAGTTCGCGCACCGCGTGGGGCTGTAGGTTAATGCCAACGCCCAGCGGTTTGATTTCGGAAACCGACTCGAATATCCGGCACGGCACACCGATCTGGTGCAGGCTCAGCGCCAGTGACAACCCTCCGATCCCCGCGCCGGCAATCAGGATTGTCATGCGGTGAACATCCCCAGAACCAGCCCGATCAACGTGTTGCCGATGATGGCATAGCCGCCGTCAATCAGCGTCAGGTTTCGCGGGCGCATGCCATAGGCGTAGTTGGTCATAATCCACGGAAACACCAGAAATAC
>WFTU01000414.1 GCA_015485375.1 Paracoccaceae bacterium
GGTTTTCAGGCTCGAAAAAAAGCAGATGTCCACACGCGAATAATATGAGCTGCTACCTTTCGGTTCGGGCAAGCGGTACGCGAAATCTTCCTCGAAACGCGGACTGGCCCAATAGACATCATTCGGCAGAAGGGTCTCGACGGGGCTGGAAAACGGATAAACCGGCAGACCTACAGTCGCTGCGGCCCCGGCCGCGATACAGGCCTGAGCGGAGCCGGGACAGTTTTTTTCACAAAATTACACAATCGGCTCAAAGGCCGGAACTTTCCGGGAATACATATAGGCAAGCGCCCTGTCCTTCGGGCTTTCATCCAGCGATCTGACGTCAACCGGCTGCCACGCGAGATAGTCCTCCGGGGCTACCCTGTTACCCATACGGGTGATCACGTTTTCAAATATCCAGCGCTCGTTCACTCCGCCCGACCCCGTGCTTCCCCCGCTGTTGATTCTATTCATCAGTATTGCTGTCGAAAGAATAAAACTCGCGGATTGCGGGACATTTTCATAGGTCGCAAGAATATCGATAACCTCCGCAGCATCCCCGTACCACAAGAGGCTCTTGATCGAGCGCATCGCCGCCGAGGCTTCCCCGTAGTCCAGCAATGCGCGGATAGCATCGGCGCGTCGTTCCTTGTTACCCATCTGCATAAAAGCGGTCGCAAGCGGTGTCGTTTCCTGCGCAACCTCCATCCAGCTTTGCCCCGACAACCCCTTCGGATTTCGTAACAGGGCAATGCGCTCGCGCCTTGGCATGTCCCGGGTGGCATGCAGGTGCAAATATCCGGTCGAGGCTACTCGGGCCAGGAAAACTTGCGCTGCAGGGTTGCCTTCTCGGGCCAGCGCGGCCCAGATTTCTAGCGCCGGAATGTCTTCACCGTCGAGCCATTTTGTCAATGCTTCCTGAAACACCGGACTATCCGCGCCTGAAATTGCGGGCTGTGGCTCGGCGTTCGAGGCCGATGTGTGGATGGTTATCTGGGTAATCAGTAAAAGTGCATACCAGAATAATTTCATAGCGTAATTACCTTGCTTCAATTCCCGGACGACGGGCGGCCATCAACGGCCGACGGAGCCAGCCGATACCGAACAGCAGCCGCTTGTCAGGTCGAGGTTTCCGTCGCTGTAGCCGATCAGGTCCAGCGCCCAGCCATAGGTCGTTTCGCTCATGCCGTCACTACATTCGGCGCGTTGCAGCAGGCCGGTATAATCGCCGGCCTTGAAGGCGAAGGTGCTGATGTAGGTGTTGCGCGAGTTGGTGATGGCTTCGAGCGTCAGAACCGTATCCGGCCCGTCCAGATTGGCGATAATCAGGTGCCGGTCGGGGCGGAAGGCGGCGAGCCAGAACGGCTCGGTCCCGCTGCAGGTCAGGTCTAATGGCATGCCGCTGTCGGGGTCCTCGGGGCGGTTGACCGGACGCAGGTAGCGCATGGAAATCCAGCCGTCGCTTTCGGTCCACGGGATGCGCGCCCATGTGCCGGAATCGTTGAGGGCGGTGATTTCGATCCGTTCCCCGTCGTACAAATCGCCGATGTCGCGGGAACCGCCGCCCGGTTCGGCGCGCACGTTGAGGGTGTCGTCGGCGGCAACGCCGGTGACCTCCATCAATGCGGGCAGCAGGGGCTGCGCCTGAAGGGCGACGGGCAGGAGGAACAGGATCAGAAACAGGGCTCGCAAGCGATTACTCCGTTGAAAGACGTTTGCCATAGGCGCTGTAGGTGTGGCTGGCCGGATCGGTAGCGTCGCGGCGCATGGAGTGGACATCCTCGTTCCCCGCGTAGTCGAAATTGACGCCGGTGCCCTCGATAATCCGGTTCATCATGTTGAACAGGGAACAGACCAGCGTGGCCTCGTAAAGCGCCTCCTCGCTCCAGCCGGCATCATAGACCGCCTGCGCGTCGGCGGGGACGATCCTGGCGGGCAGGCTGTTGAGTTTCTGCACATAGCGCAGGATCGGTTTGAGCTTGTCGATGCCGTCCACGGTGTCGGGGTCGGCCACCAGCGCCTCGATCATTTCCTCGCTGATGCCGAAAGCCTCGGCATAGATTTTGTGCGCGCCGTAGCAGAAGGTGCAGGCATTGAGGGCGGAGGTATAGGTGGCGATCAGCTCGCGCTCGCCGATGCTCAACTCGCCCTCGTCACGCAGCACGGCATCGGTGTATTCCATCAACGGCCGGACGCCGCGCGGGAACTGGCCGAACAGGTCGGAGA
>WFTU01000415.1 GCA_015485375.1 Paracoccaceae bacterium
CTGCCGGGGCTGTTCGGAGGCCGTCGCCTGCTCTTCGGCGTCCGGCGCCGGCTGGTCGAACAGGTCCGGCTCAAGCTGGCCACGGCCCTGGGGTCCGAAAAACTCGCCAGATTCGACGGGAACCTCGTCGCGGCCATTGCGCGCCTCATCCTTGGCGCGCGCAGCATCGGCCGCGGCCTGCTCCTGGGTTGGCGTCTCTCCCAGCAAATCCTGCTCAGGCTGGGAGGCAGGTTTCTTGAAGGGGATTTTCTTGGCCGCTTTTTTCTTGCTCCCGCGCTTCGCCTCACGCTCGGCCTTCGCCTTGGCTTTACGGGTTTCCTCAGCGAGTTGCTTTGCCGCTTCGGCTGCATACGCTTCCGGTCCACCAGCAGCCTTTACCAAATTTTCATGGACAAACAGGCTTTTGTACCCGGTTTCACTTGTCAGGTCAGAACGGAATTCAAAGTGAACATTATCACCTGCCGAACCAATCCCGCCTTCCTCGTAATCGACATCGACCGAAGTTCCGTCAACATCAACGGTAAAGGATTTCTTTACCCCGGAATTTTTCTTGCCCACAGAACCAGAAACCCCGCCGGGTGGCGGGGTCTGGTCTACTTCGTCTGGCTTGGCTTCTGCTGGCCTTGTCTGGCCTGCTGCTGCCTCATCTTTTCGGCCGCCCTGCGCTTTGCTTCCCTGACTCTTGCCAGCGAGTCCCGATACACTTTCGGCAGTTCCTTTTTCATCGATTGCAGCCTCTAACAGATCAACAGCAATGGAAATATGTGCGGCATCGTCGCCTTCGGCCTGAATTGCTGCACGCTCAAGTATAGCACTCACCGCATCAGCACCAATAACAGACTCAGCACGGTATATGGCATAGTCGAGATCCTGCTGATCCTGCGTAACTGGCTGATCGCTGTAGATTTCTGCCAGTTCATCCATGCCTGCCATATCTTCGTCAGACAGGTAGGCTTCTTCCTGGTCAGCGTAATACTGTTCTCGCTCCTTCTCCAGCTGGTCGAACAGGGATTCATTGCTCTGTGCGACCACATCTTCCCCGCCAAGCTGCCGGCTCAGTGCGTCGAGCAGCGCATTGGCAGTGTAGTCGCCGTTCTCATCTGTCACCGGGTACCCGTGCTGGCTCAACGCCTCGGCCATCTGGTCGAAGCTCATGCCGGCCTTTGTGAAGATCGGGTAGATTTTGTGTCCGCGCTCACGGAAGTGCGCCGGATCAATACCTTGCGCCTCGGCTTCGTCACGGCTCAGGCCGCCAAGTTTGGCAATGGCCGCGGCCAGGTTGTCGCGCTTCGGCATCGGGGTGCGGTCTTCCTTGAGGATTTCCTCCCGGGTTTTCTTCTTGGGTTTCGGCGCTTCCACCGGTGCCTCGGCGCCCTTGCGAAGCATCCAGCCGCCATCGACCTCAACCGGTTGGTATCCGGTCAGATCGATGTCCTTGCGCTTGGCCAGCGCCAGCTTGGCCGCATTGAGGGACTTGTAAGGGGTTCCCTGCTTGGTGCCAATGTCAGGCGCTGCAGCGGGCTGCTGCCGCTCATCAGCCGGCTTTGCCGACTCGGTGGTGCTGGTGAACGGTGAATTGGCTGGCTGTCCCCCGGGAAGACCCTGCAACCTGGCGCGCATGTCCATCGCGGCCTCAGTGTTGCCGGCCGACTCCAGGCGCTGGATCTCGGCTTCGACTTCGCCGCGGCGCGCGGTCGTGCCGTCCGGGAACACCACCATCTCGTCGTCGCGTACCGATTTCTGGGGCAGAGCAAGCGGGGTTTCCGGCTTCGGCTCGGGTTTGCGCAGGCCCGGGTTGGAATCCGGCATTTTATTGACGATGACATTGCGCTGGACGGGGCCGACAAGCGGCGGCATTGGCCCGTTGATCGGGTCAACCGGGGTATCGATGCCAGGAACTGGCTGATTGATGACGCCGTTGGGCAGGTCTTCCCAAGGCTGGCGGAGCGCGGCCGCACGTTGGGCCGCAATCTGGGCGGGGGTTGGCACCGGTGGGCCAACAAAGGGGGTTTCCTGATCGGGATTTGATTCTGCCGCGGCGTCCAAAATGGGGGCCGCATTGTTGGAATTGACCGGATTTCCGAACTGATCGATGTAAAGACCGGGTACCGGGACGCCGTTTTCCTCGGCCTGCATGACCGCGGTGCCGTCATCCAGCCGGTGAGTGGGAGTGAAGCCTTCGAGCGGAGTCTGTGGACCCCGGGCATTCGCTTCCTCGATGGCCCGGGTAATCAATCCGGGATTGTTCAGCTTCTTCGAGACGTTCAGTTCCACCACGCTCTGCGGGGCAGACATGAGTGATTCCATTGCCGCCTCAGTGAATGAGGCGTCACGGCCGGCAGCCAATTCACCGCCGTACTCGCCAACACCCTCTCCGGCTATTTCCAGTCCGAATGCCGCAACACCCTGGCCAGCGCGTTTCCCGGTAGTCGTCGCTTCCTTGAGCGCCTGTGCGCCAGCCTCAGTGGCATTTTTCAGGATGTCCTGATTTCTGAGCGCCGCCTCAACAGTTCTTGGGTTCGTAATGTCAACGCCAGCGTCCGTCAGCGACTTGGAGACGGCAGATTCAACCGCGCGCCGTGGCGCGCCCATCAACAGTTTGTTGATTCCCAGTGTCGCGGTATCAATCGCCGAAATGAAACCGCCTTTCCTTGCGCCCTGGCTGATGGTTTCGCTTCGTTCCTGATCGGTAAACCCATCAGCCGCCTTTTCCTGCGCGATGAAACCGGTTTCAATGGTCGAGTTACCGACAAACATGCCGATAATTCCGCCAACAACAGCACCAATTGCTGATCCGGCTGGGCCAACCGCTGAACCTGTCAGCGCCCCCAGCTTCGCTCCGGCATACATGCTTCCCAGTACGACACCGCTGTTTGGAAGCTGTGCGACAACTTCATGCAGGGCGCCTTCTGGTTCCGCCTTTGCTGACTCCCAGACGTTCTTGAGTCCATCAATCAGCGTGTCGTCACTCTTGGCCTTGCGGCGGGCAATTTCAGCCGAAAAGGCTTCTTGTTCAGGCGTCCGGTCAATCTCTGAACCGGCTGCAGCGTTCTGCTCTACCGCCACCTTGTCATCCAGATAGGTATTGACGGCCGCCTTGACAGAATTCCATGTGGATTCAACACCGCCGGACAGCGCACCGGTGAACCCATCACGTCCATTATCAATAGGCGCAGTCACAGGCTCCGGCCTCAGCGAGGTTCGTTGCGGCTCTACCGGGTCATCTTCTACATCAAACGGATCAACAAAGGTGAAGGGGTCTTTGAACTTGAAGGACTCGGGCATTATTTGCCGCCTTTCTTGTTTTTGGCATTGATTTCCTTGCGCAATTTCTCTATACGGCGCTCAAGTGTGCGGCGTTCAGCAATACCAAGCGGCATGCGCTTTGCTCTTATGGCTCGACCAAGGATGCCACCAGAACCCGGAGCTTTCAGTTCGTCATCGGCTTTCAGTTTGGCCTCAAGCCGTGCGAGCGTTTCCTGCTTGCTTTCCTGCGGCTTCTTCCCTTTGTCGTCGGAATCGTTGTCCGGTTCACGGGCGGCGTCATTGTCGTTATCGTTCCCCGGTTTCGGCGCCGGATTCTGTGCTTGTTTCGGTGTCGTCGTCTTGTCGCCCCCGCCATTCCGTGCATTCCACGCCCGTTCAGCCGCCGCACGAATCTCTGCCTCGGTGCCGTTGCCCTTATTCAGTTCAAGTGCAGCCTTGATGTAATCTTCCTTGGTTGTAAATTTCTTGCCACCGCCAGCCTTCGGCGACTTCGTGGCATCAGCAGGCGGTTTTGCATTCGGGCCGCGGCTGTCATACCGCTCATTCACGCGACGGCGCATTTCTGCAATTTGCGCTTCGGTATACTTCGGTTCACCTGTCGCCTCATTGATCTCCATTTCCTTCTCATCAATGTCGGTGAGAGCTTCCCGCCACCACTTCTGCAGCTACGCTCGGTTGCGGACTCTTTTTCCCCTTTATTCCGCGTTTCGGCAATGTATTCGCTGCTTTCCCGGTCGCGCTCTTTTTCGTAGGACTGGTATTCGCGCTCACGCACCTTCTCGCTGGACTGGTATTTCTCGGTTGCTACCCGCTCGCTGGACTGGAAGGTTCGGGTTTTTTCATTCTCACCAGC
>WFTU01000416.1 GCA_015485375.1 Paracoccaceae bacterium
CACCGCTGCGCTTGCCGCACGGGAAAAGGGCATGAAGGTGGCTTATGCCGCCGCGCCCTTCGATGCCTCGGCCGTTATGGAAATGCTGCCGGTTGTCGACTTGCTGGCGGTCAACGATATCGAGGCCGCGCAACTGGCCAAAGCGCTGGATGTGGAACTGGATGCCCTGCCGGTGCCGCAAGCCCTGATCACCCGCGGCGCGCAAGGCGCCACCCTGCGCAGCGGCCATCACAAGGACACGGTCGCGGCCTTCAGGGTGAAGGCGGTGGACACCACGGGCGCGGGCGATACTTTCCTCGGGTATTTTCTGGCCGCCACCGATGCGGGCTGGTCCGCGAATGACGCGCTGACACAGGCGGCGGCGGCTTCGGCCATACAGGTCACGCAGGCGGGCGCGGCGGCGGCGATCCCGACCGCCGATGCGGTGCTGGCCTTTATGAAAGAGGCCCTATGACCACCCGCATGATTATCGACACGGACCCGGGTATCGACGATGCCATGGCGATCCACTATGCGGCGGCCGATCCGGCGATCGAAATCCTCGGCCTGACCACGGTGTTCGGCAATGTTTTTGTCGAGCAGGCCACCCGCAACGCGCTGCGGTTGCTGGAAATGGCGGGGATTGATGCGCCGGTGGCCGAAGGGGCCGCGAAACCGCTGGCCATGCCGCTGTCGCCGCCCTCGCACCGCGTGCATGGCGACGAGGGGTTTGGTGATATTCCGGCGGCGGAGCCACGCGGCAAGGCAGTCGCGCAGAGCGCCGCCGAATTTCTGGTGCAGACCTGTGCCGACAATCCCGGCGAGGTGGTGATCTGCGCCATCGGCCCGCTCACCAATCTGGCGCTGGCCCTGCGGCTGGACCCTTCGATCGCGCAGACCGTCAAGAAAGTGGTTATCATGGGCGGCGCGGTGGAAACGGCGGGCAACATCACGCCCCACGCCGAGGCCAATATCTACCACGACCCCCATGCAGCGGCGGAGGTTTTCGCTGCCGGCTGGCCGGTGGTTCTGGTCGGGCTGGACGTAACGCACGAGATCACATGTCCGGCCTCGGATTTCGATCTGGTCCGCGAAAACGCCCCGCGCATCGGCGGCTTTATCAAGGATATCAGCGAATTCTACCTGCGTTTCTATGAAAGTGTCGGCAAATTCGGCGGTTGCTCGCTGCACGATCCGGCGGCGGTGATCGCGGCGGCGCATCCGCAGTATTTCACGACGAAAAACGTGCAGCTGACGGTTGTGGCCTCGGGCGAGGCACAGGGGCAGACGGTGGCATCGCCAGCGGCGGACAGTCCTGCGGTGGAGGTCTGTCTGGGGGTCGAGGCGGCGGCTGTTAAGGCGCTGTTTATCAATCAATTCAAATTGCTGGATTAACTATGGGGCTGGTTACTTCTTGGTAACATTTCGCCCCTAAACCCGAATGGAGATCTTATTCGGGAGAATCCACGAATGTTCCCTGCGCGAATTGCGGGTTTCCTTTTGCTTTGGCCGTTTGCCGCCTTTGCCGCGACGGACGATGCTGCCTTATGCGAGGTGGCGGCGGAGCGCGCGGCGCAGGCCTCGGGCGTGCCGGTCGATGTGATGCGGGCGCTGACACTGGTCGAGACGGGTCGCAGCCGTAATGGCGCATTCCGTCCGTGGCCGTGGACGATCAATCTGGAGGGCAAGGGCTACTGGTTCGATACGCGGGCGGAGGCCGAGGCCTTTGCGCGGGAAAGTCTGGCGGTTGGCGCGCGGAGTTTCGACGTCGGCTGCTTCCAGATCAACTATCGCTGGCACGGGCAGGCTTTTGTCTCGGTGGAGCAGATGTTCGGGCCGGATGAAAATGCTACCTATGCGGCGCGGTTTATGGGCGAACTGTTTGCCGAGGGCGGAACGTGGGAATGGGCGGCTGGTGCCTATCACTCGCGCACGGAAACGCTGGCAGCCGGTTATCGCACGCGGTTTGCGCGGATCAGGGAAGGGCTGGATGGCACCACGGCGGATCTGCCGGTGGTGGTCGCCACGGACGAGGCGGTACAGGTCGCCACGCTGTCCACATGGGATCCGTTTGCGCGCGGCACCACCACGTCCGGCGTGGCGGTAAACGGCAGCCTTGCGGGCGCGCTGGTATCAAGCGGCGGGGGCTCGCTGCTGACCCGTGCGGCGGGGGCGCTGTTCTAGATGTGGAAGAATTTTCATATCGCGACCCTGTTCCAGCCGACGGTGCTGCTGGCGCTGGCGCTGATGGCGGTGATCGTGATGATGATCCTGCCGATGCCTGCGTGGATTCTGGATCTGGGACTATCGGTCAGCTTTGGCCTCGCCATCCTGATTTTCACGATCACGCTGTTTATCGAACGCCCGCTGGATTTTTCGTCCTTCCCGACGATCCTGCTGGCCAGCCTGATGTTGCGGCTGTCGCTGAACGTCTCGTCCACCAAGCTGATTATCGGCGAGGGGCATAACGGGCCGGATGCGGCGGGCGAGGTGATCTACGGCTTTGCCCGTTTCATCATGGGCGGGTCGGTTTTCATGGGGCTGGTGGTGTTCGGCGTGCTGATGATCGTGAATTTCATCGTCATCACCAAAGGCGCGGGACGCATGGCCGAGGTTGGCGCGCGGTTTGCGCTCGACGGGATGCCGGGCAAGCAGCTGGCGATTGACAGCGACATGGCGGCGGGGGTGATCGGCCATGCCGAGGCCAAGGAACGCCGCAAGGTCGAACAGGAGGAAACCACGTTTTTCGGCTCGCTCGACGGGGCGTCGAAGTTCGTGAAGGGCGATGCGGTGGCGGGGTTGCTGATCACCATGCTCAATCTGGTGATGGGGCTGACAATCGGGCTGTTCATCCACGGGATGCCGATCGGCAAGGCCTTCGAAACCTATGCCATTCTGACGGTCGGGGACGGGCTGGTGAGCCAGATCCCGTCGGTGATTATTTCGATTGCCACGGCGCTGTTGCTGTCGAAAGGCGGCGCGCACGGCTCGACCGACAAGGCGTTGCTGGGGCAGCTCGGGCGCTACCCTTCGGCGCTGGCGACGGTGGCGGCCCTGATGGCGCTGTTTGCCCTGATCCCGGGCCTGCCGCTGGTGCCGTTTTTCACCGGAGCGATTGTGCTGGGCGGCGCGGCATGGTTCGCCTATCGCCGTCGCGCGCGGGAGGAGGCGGCAGCCAAGGCGATTGCGGTGGAGCCGAACGCGGGGCCGGTGGGGAAATCGTTGGGGGATATGCTCGATCTGGACGAGATCCACATCGAGTTCGCGCCCGACCTTGTGTCAACGGTGATGGATCCGGCGACCGGTCTGGATACGCGGATCGTTAACATGCGCAACCATATAGCTGCGACTTATGGCCTGATTATTCCCGAAATCCGCCTGACCGACACGCCGATGCTGGATGAGGGTGAATACGCAATACGCATTCAGGGGGTGGAGGTGGCGCGCTCGATGATCGAGAAGGGCAAGGTGTTGGCGTTGCTCAACGATCCCGCTTTGCCCCCGCCCGAGGGCAAGGATGTGAAAGAGCCGGTTTACGGCGCGCCCGCCCGCTGGATCGCGCCGGATTTGCAGGAAGAAGCGGCGCTGCTTGGTATGTCGGTGGTGACGCCGAGCGAGGTTGTGGCGACGCATTTGCTTGAGGTGATCAAGCAGAATTTCGCGCGGCTGTTTTCCCGGCGGTCATTGCGCAAGCTGCTGGACGAGTTCGTGGCGGTTTCCGATCCTGCAAGAGCCGAGGCAAACCGGCGGATGCTGGACGAAATGGTGCCGGACAAGGTGCCGGTCGATACGCTGCATGCCGTGTTGCGACTGTTGTTGCAGGAGCAGGTTTCCATCCGCAATCTGCCGTTGGTGCTGGAGTCGATTGCCGAGGTGAACGGGTTCCTGAAGGGGGCGGAGATGCTGTGCGAACATGTGCGGCACCGACTGGGCTTCCAGATTGTTGCGGAGGTGGAGGAAAAGGACGGTGCCTTGCCCTTGATCCAGCTGGCGCCGGACTGGGAGGATCTGTTCGAGAAGTATCAACTGGAGACCGAAACCGGCGCGGTTGATGTCGCCTTGCCGCCCGAGGAGTTCAACCGGCTGGCGGAATCGGTGGCCGAGAAGGTGGCGAAGGCCGGGGACAACGGGCGCTACCCGGCGATAGTGACCTCGACACGCCGGCGGCGGTTTATCCATACGGTTCTGTCGTGCAAGGGCATCCGCAATCCGGTGTTTTCCTTCGAGGAGGTGGGTGCGAATTCCAAGCCGACGCTGGTGGGCGTGGCATGAATATGGAGGCGCTGGCGGCACTGCTGGATTTCAGCCAACCGGGGTTTGTCGGGCTGGTGCTGGTGTTGATGCGGGTCGGGGCGGTCAGTGCGCTGCTGCCGGGATTTGGCGAGCAAAGCATTCCGATGCGGGTGCGCCTGCTGGTGACACTGGCCTTTACGGCGATTGTCTGGCCGGTGGTGGCGGAACAAATGCCGCAAAATGTGGATGTGGCGCAGATGCCGGTTTTGATGGTGGTCGAGGCGGCGATCGGGCTGTTGATCGGGATATCCGTTCGCCTGCTGGTGCTGGCTTTGCAACTGGCGGGATCGATTGCGGCGCAGAGTACATCGGTCACGCAGATTGCCGGGGCCGGAGTGACACCGGACCCGATGCCGGCAGTCGGGAACCTGCTGGTGATGACCGGTCTGGCGCTGGTGCTGGCGACGGGGCTGCATATCAAGGCGGCAATGGCGATGATCGAGTCTTACCGGATTGTGCCGGCGGGTTTGCTGCCGTCGGGTAGCGACGTGGCCGAATGGGGTGTGGCGCGGGTTTCGCAGGCTTTTGCGCTGGCGTTTACGCTCTCGGGGCCGTTTCTGGTCGCGTCTTTTGCCTATAACCTCGGGCTTGGGGCGATCAACCGGGCGATGCCGACGCTGCTGGTGGCATTTGTCGGCGCGCCGCTGATTACCGGCGTGGCGATCCTGCTGCTTGCGCTGGGCGCGCCGGTGATGTTGCTGGTCTGGAACGGACAGATGGATGCGGTGCTGGGCAATCCGCTGGGGTTGCCCTGATGGCGCGTGGCGGCGAGGACAGCGGCGAGAAATCGCACGAGGCAACACCGCAGAAGCTGGAGAAGGCGCGCAAGAAGGGCGACATTCCGAAGTCGATGGACCTGTCTGCGGCGGGGTCCTATCTGGGTTTGCTGGTGGCGTTTCTGGCTTTTGGTGCGATGGCCGTGCC
>WFTU01000417.1 GCA_015485375.1 Paracoccaceae bacterium
ACGGGCAGCCCGCACAGGCACCCTGCATATGCAGATAGACAACGCCACGCTCGAACCCGTGGAAGGTGATGTCACCACCATCCTGCGCCACAGCAGGTCGCACGCGGGTGTCCAGCAACTCCTTGATCTGCTTGACCAGCTCCGCGTCCGGTCCGTCATGCTCGGCATGGCCGACAGTGCCGGACTCATCCGCCATCACCGGCTGGCCGGACTGGTAGTGCTCCATAATCGCGCCGAGGATCGCCGGCTTGATATGCGCCCAGTCAACGGAATCGTCTTTGGTCACGGTTACGAAATCCGGCCCGAAGAAAACCCCGGTCACACCCTGAACAGCAAACAGACGCTGTGCCATGGGCGAGGTCTCGGCAGCCTCGGCATTCGGAAAATCGGCGGTGCCCGATGCCATCACGGCAAGGCCCGGAAGGAATTTCAACGTCGCCGGATTCGGCGTGGATTCGGTCTGGATAAACATTCTATGCCCTTTCAAAACTTGCCGGATATCTGGCATGTCCGAGCAAAAAAGTCAAGTAAGTTAGATTCCTTCTAAATCACCGGAAACCGATTGCTTGCGAGGCTCTGGACGCCTACAAATCCGCCATGATTATTCGCAAGCCATTTTTCTATCTTCGCCACGGGCAAACAGACTTCAATCTGGAAAAGCGCTATCAGGGCAGCATGGATATTCCGCTGAACGAAACCGGCATTGCGCAAGCACATGCGGCTCGTGAAGTCCTTCGCCCGCATCGGTTCGACCGGATTTACTCCAGCCCGCTCGACAGAGCCTGGAGAACGGCTGAAATTGTCAACGCCGAGCGCAAGCAACCCTTAGCGAAAATTCCCGAACTCGCGGAAATGAACTTCGGTCACCTCGAAGGCACAGTGGTCGAAGCCGTTTCTTTGCGTGAAGAGTGGCTGGAGGGCCGCTTCACGCCGCCCGAAGGCGAAAGCTATCCATCCTTCACGAAACGCGCGCTCGGCGGTCTCAACCATGTATTGCGGATGGAAGGGGTTCCGTTGATTGTCGCTCACGGTGGCGTCTTCTGGCCCATCGCGGCCGCGATGAAGCTGGAGATGGACGGAAACCTGCCCAACGCGCATCCGGTATACCTGCGCCCGACCGGAACCGGCTGGAAGATGGATATCCTCTAGCTCACCGCGATAATATCGGCCTTGGTCAGCGCCCCCGGCACAACCACGATCGGCACGCGCATATCACCCGCCTGACGGGTTACAAGCTGCGTCACCAGCGGCCCCGGCCCGTCGCCCGTAGAACCCGCGCCCAGCACCAGAATGCCGATCTCCGGATCCTCCTTGATTTGCGCCAACACCTCGTTGGCCTTGTCGCCCTCGCGGATGACCAGTTCCGGCTCCATGCCTTCCTTGTCCATCATCCATTTCCTGAACACCTTGAAATGCTCCTCGATCCGCTCGCGGGCCTCGGCGCGCATGGTTTCGCCAACGCCGATCCAGTGCTGGAACTCCTCGGGTGCGATAATGCCCAGAATTTCCACCCCGCCGCCGGTTTTCTTGGCGCGGATCGCGGCAAAACGCAGCGCGTTGAGGAACTCGGGGCTGTCGTCCATGACTACCAGAAATTTACGCATATCTTCGGACTCCGTGTGTGAACCATTTGCACTATACTCGCCTATGTTAAGGCGGGGCGCAACTGCGGCGTTTTGAAACCGCAGCTGCCTTGCGGGTCAGGGCTGCGCCACCGTTACCGCTTCATTGACCGGCGCACCCGGATCACGCACCGGCAGCCCGCGTTTCAGCCAGCCCTTGTCCACCGGCGAGCCGACCATACCGCCGACCACATCGACCAGCCCGCTCATGCCCATTTTCTCGAGCTCTTTCGTCACATAGCCCGAGCGCCCGCCCGTCCGGCAGATAAACGCCAGCGTCACATCCGGCGACTGTGCCCGAATGGCATAGAGCCGCGCAACGAAATCACGGTCGGTCATATCGTTCAGCAGCGCCACATCGGCCACGCCGGTCTGCGCCCATTCCTCGGGGCGGCGGATGTCGATCAGCACCAGTTCACCCGCCAGCGCCTTTTCACGCGCCACATCGGCGGTCATTTTGGTAATTTCCGCACTCGCGGCGGTTCCCGTCACCAGTATCAGGGCGAAAACCTGAAAAATCCTGATAAATTTCTGCATTGCTTCCTCCAGCATCATATTCGTTTTACTGCATATAATAACAATACAGGCAAACATGGAGTGCGGCAGATAGTCCGCGGCCTGTATCGGGCCGCGGAATTTTGTCAGCGGCTACGCACGAATCCCACTATATCATAGGTCTGCTGCAAAATCGGCTCGGCAATCGCCGCGGCCTTTTCCGCCCCTTCACCCAGAATCCGGTCGATCTCTGCCGGATCATCCATCAGCTCCGCCATGCGGATGGAAATAGGCGACAGCTTCGCCACCGCCAGATCAGCCAGCGCGGGCTTGAACCGCCCCCACTGCGCGCCGGCAAACTCGGTAATCACCGCTTCCGAGGTCATATCCGCCAGCGCCGCATAGATATCCACCAGATTGCGCGCCTCCGGCCGGCCGGCCAGATCGTCGAGGTTATCCGGCAACGGCTTGGGATCGGTTTTCGCCTTCCTGAACTTCTTGGCGATCAGGTCCGCATCATCGGTCATGTTGATG
>WFTU01000418.1 GCA_015485375.1 Paracoccaceae bacterium
TTTTCAGGCAGAGTAGCTTCGACCCTTTTCGCATTACACAGGAGGTAGCCTAATAATACGCCCGGCCCTTCAACTCGTACAGTATCTCCGCCATGCGGGGGTAATCGGCGCGCTCGAACATCGGTTTCCCGAAGCCATCATCGCCGGAAATTCTGTGAAAAACTGTCAAAACCCAAGAAATCGTTGCTCGCACCCACTCCTGACCCACTCTTAGGCGCGCAGGCCGCAAAGCTGGTTGTCGCGGGTTCGAACCCCGTCGCCCGCTCCATTTTTCCCCTCCTCACGCCTTCGTGCCTGCCCGTTACACATCGGCACTTGACCTTCCAGCGCAGTAAAGGGAATCTGCGGGGCAGAAAAAGGACCGCGTTTATGAATGACCAAAGCCCCTCGCTGAACAAATTTTCCCATCCCGATATTACCGCCAAGGGAGAGGTGCGGGCCTCGGTCGCGCTGACGGGGGCGAAGACGTTGTGGTTCAACACCGGCACGCTGTGCAACATCACCTGCGTGAATTGCTATATCGAGAGCAGTCCGGAGAATGACCGGCTGGTCTATATGACCGCCGACGAGGTTTCGGATTTCCTCGACCAGATTGGCGAGCGGGACTGGCCGGTGACGGAGATCGGGTTTACCGGTGGCGAGCCGTTCATGAACCCCGAGATTATCGAGATGATCCGCCGTCCGCTGGAGCGCGGGTTCGAGGTGCTGGTGCTGACCAACGCCATGCGCCCGCTGATGCGCCCGCGTGTGCAGGCGGGGTTGCTGGCGCTGGGGGCGGAGTTCGGCGAGCGGCTGACGCTGCGGGTCTCGCTGGATCACTACAAGCGCAACCTGCATGACGAGGAGCGCGGCGCGGGGGCTTATGACTGCACGCTGGACGGCATGCGCTGGCTGCGCGACAACGGGTTCCGCATGGCGGTGGCCGGCCGGACGATCTGGGGTGATACGGATGCCGACAGTCGCGCCGGATACGGGGCACTGTTTGCGGCCGAGGGGTTCGATATCGATCCGAAAAATCCGGCGATGACCGTGCTGTTCCCCGAAATGGACGAGAGCGTCGATGTGCCGGAGATCACCACCGCCTGCTGGGGTATTCTGAACAAGCGGCCCGACGATATGATGTGTGCGACCTCGCGTATGGTGGTGAAACGCAAAGGGGCGGAGAAACCGGTGGTGCTGGCCTGCACCCTGCTGGCCTACTCGCCGGAGTTCGAGATGGGGGAAACGCTGGCCGAAGCCGAACGGGACGTGAAGCTGAACCACCGCCATTGTGCCAAGTTCTGCGTATTGGGCGGCGCGAGTTGTAGCGCGTGATGTAGGGTGTGTGCTTCGCACGCACCGTCCCCGATTTCCGGTAGCGCAATGGTGCGTGGAGACCACGCACCCTACGGGTTATCTTGCCGCCAGCGCGTCGGCCAGAACATCGCGCACAACGTCCATATCCACGTCCCGTGACACGAAGGCCTCGCCAATGCCGCGGGCGAGGATGAAGGCGATTTTGCCGTCCACGACTTTCTTGTCTTGCCCCATCAGCGCGATCAGGCCGTCGGCGTCGGGGAGGTCTCCGGCGATGTCGGACAGGTCTTTCTTCATGCCCATCGCGGCGAGGTGTTCGCGCACGCGGCTCGGGGCCTCTTGCGCGCACAGGCCGAGGCGCTGGGACAGCTCGAAGGCCAGCGCGCAGCCGATGGCGACGCCCTCGCCGTGCAGCAGGCGCTCGGAGTAGCCGGTGGCGGCTTCCAGCGCGTGGCCGAAGGTGTGGCCGAGGTTGAGGAGCGCGCGGTCGCCGCGTTCCTTTTCGTCGCGCGCGACGATTTCGGCTTTCATCTCGCAGGAGCGGCGCACGGCGCGGATGCGGTTTTCCATGTCGCCTGAGGCCATCGAGGGGCCGTTCTGTTCGAGCCACTCGAAGAATGTCGCGTCACCAAGCAGGCCGTATTTCACCACCTCGCCGTAGCCGGAGATAAACTCGCGCGGATCGAGCGTATCGAGGACGGATGTGTCGGCCAGCACCAGTTTGGGCTGGTGGAAAGCGCCGATCAGGTTCTTGCCCTGTGTGGAGTTGATGCCGGTCTTGCCACCCACCGAACTATCCACCTGTGCCAGCAGGCTGGTTGGGATCTGGATGAAATCGACGCCGCGGCGCAGGATGGCGGCGGCGAAGCCGGCGAGGTCTCCGATGACGCCGCCGCCAAAGGCGATGACGATATCGTCGCGCTCGACACGCTGTTCGATCAACCACTCGACCGCCTGTTCCAGACCGGGCCAGCCTTTGGTTTTCTCGCCCGGGGTCAGGGCCAGCGCCGCGCTTTCGATGCCGGCGGCGGCGAGGCCGTTCTGCAAGGTTTCCAGATGCAGGGCGGCGACGTTTTCGTCGGTCAGGATCGCCACTTTCGGGCGTTTCAGGAACGGTTTGATGCGCTCACCGGCGCTGGCGAGCAGACCCGGGCCGATTACGATGTCATAGGTGCGCCCCGGCAGGTCCACGTTCAGGGTTTCGATAGTCATGGATTTTCCTTGTTTGTCTGGACGTGCTTTTGCAGGGCCTCGACGATATCGGCGACCACCGCTTCGTGCAGCGCGCCCGCGTGGCTTTCCACGGTCATATCGGCCTCGGCGTAGACCGGATAACGGGCTTCGAGCAGGGCCGCGAGGACATCGCGGGCGTTTTCCTGTTGCAGCAACGGGCGGCCCGGTTTGCCTTTGACACGGTTCCACAGGGTTTCCAGATCGGCCTTGATCCAGACGGAATAGCCGCGTTCGAGGATCAGGGCGCGGATTTCGGGCGACATGAAGGCGCCGCCGCCTGTGGCGAGGATGCAGGGTTCGCCCTCCAGCAGCCGTGCGATGACCCTGCTTTCGCCGTCGCGGAAATACTGCTCGCCGAAGCGCTCGAAAATTTCGGGGATCGACAGGTTGGCAGCGGTTTCGATTTCATGGTCGGAATCGACAAACGGCACGCCGAGGCGGTCGGCCAGCCGGCGCCCCACCGTCGATTTTCCAGCCCCCATCAGCCCGACCAGAACCACCGTCCGGTCGAGGCGCAAGGGAGGCAGGTTTTCGCCGTGTTCCGCCATTTCCGAAACTTCCCCAATTGGGTGATTGCCCATAAGCGCCAGTTGCACTAGGTTCTCTATGCACGATTTGCACGAGGTTTAAAACACCGGTAATGTCAAAAGACGCCGGAGGAGCAGGTTCTATGTTTCGACTGATCAAATTTCTATTCTATCTCGCCGTTATCGGGGGGATCGGCCTTGTCGGCTACGCCCTGTTTTTCGAGTTGCCCGCGCCGCAGAACGAAGTGACGGTGACCATCGAACCCAATCTGGATTGATCCATGCGGAAGTTTCTTGCTCTTGCGGTGGCCGGCGGAATGCTCGGACTGCCTGTTTACGGGCAGGAACCGATCAGCGCCATCGGCTGGCTGAGCGAAAGCATCAAGAACCCGCCGCCGTTTGAAATCTCGCCGGAATTTCCGCCGCTGGAGCCGGATTTGAACCTCGCGATCTCGGAAAAGAAGGGGCTGGACGGGCTTAGCCCCGATGCGATCGGATTGCTGGCGCCCTCGGTCACGGGATTTCCTGTCGGCATGTGGGGCGATATGAGTGTGGACGAGGTGGTGGAGGCCATCCGCGGTTTCCCGAAAACCAACCTGCCCGCCGCGCATGACCTGTTCCACCGGATATTGCTGGCGCAAGCCAATCCGCCGCGCGGCAGCAATCATACGGGGCTGGTGTTACAGGCGCGGGTGGATCGCCTGTTCGAAATGGGCGCGCTGGATGCGGCCGAGGCCCTCGTGACCCTCGACAGTCCGGTCAGTCGGGAGATGTTTGACCGGACTTTCGACATTGCCATTCTGACCGACCGCACGCTGAAAGTATGCGAGGCGCTGGCCAATGCGCCGGCCCTGACCGACGATTTGTCGAAACGGGTTTACTGTCTGGCGCGCAGTGGCGACTGGAATGCAGCGGCGATTACGCTTTCGCTCGGGGCCAGTATCGGAGCGATTCCGCGGCAGCGGGAATTGCTGCTGATCCGTTTCCTCGATCCGCAGATGTTCGAGGGCGCGCCCGATCCCGAAGTGCCCGACCCGCTGGAGCCGATGGATTTCGTATTGCGCGAGGCGGTGTTCCTGCCGCGCCCGAGCGGGCCGCTACCCCTGCCCTATCTCTATCGTGACACGGAATCGCGTGCGCCGCTACGGGCGCGGATCGAGGCGTCGGAGCGGCTGGTGAAATCGGGGGCCTTGCCGTCACCGATATTGTTCGAAGCCTATCGCACCGGTAATCCGGCGGCATCGGGCGGGGTTTGGGGGCGGCAGAGGGCCGTGCAGTCGCTGGATCGCGCACTGGAAAGCGGCGCGCCGGAGGGCGTCGCGGCGGCCTTGCAGGAGGCGGTTCAGGTGATGGCCGAAGCCGGGTTGTTAACCGAGTTTGCAACGGAGTTCGGCGATGCGCTGGCGGAACTCCCCTATGATCCGGCGATGGCGGCAGCGGTTGGAGACTTGCTCGATGTGGTGCATCTGGCCGGACTGGATGCGCCGGAGTGGGAAGATTATGCCGAACCGGACCCGCGCCGCGATCTGGCGCGGCGGCTGGTGCAGCGGGAGCCGCTCGGGACAGCACCGGAGGGTGACGCGATGGTGCAGGCAATCACGGCGACAATGGCCGGAAGTGCGCCGGACAGTCCGATGGCCAAACGGCTGGGCGATATGCTGGCCAAAGGCAACACGGCGCAGGCTCTGCTCGGGGCGATGAAGCTGCTCTCGAACGGGGCGGCGGCGGATCCGGGGAGTGTGGGCAGCGGATTGTATATCCTGCGCGAGGCCGGTCAGGACGCGGCAGCGCGCCGGATTGCCGTGCAGATTTTGTTGCTGCCCGAGGCGTTATAGATGGCGCACCGGTGGCTCCCTGTTTTTCTGGAAGCAATGCAGGCCGAGCAGGATGCGGCGGTGAACACCCTCAAGGCCTATGCCCGTGATCTGGAGGATTTTACCGGCTGGCTGGAGCGGCAGGGGAAAACGCCCGAGACAGCGCGGCGGGACGATATCGAGACCTATCTGGTGCAGCTCGAGGCGCAGGGGCTGGCGGCGGCGACACGGGCGCGGAGGCTCTCGGCGGTGCGGCAGATTTATCGCTTTGCCTTTCTGGAGGGCTGGCGCTCCGATGATCCGGCGGCGCAGATCCGCGGGCCGAAGCGCGGGCGCAAGCTGCCGCAGACCCTGAGCGAGGCGGATGTGGATGCCTTGCTGGATGTGGCACGGAAATTCGGGCGCTCGAAAGACGAGAAGTTGCGCAACACCTGCCTGATGGAACTGCTCTATGCCACCGGGCTGCGGGTGTCGGAACTGGTCGGCCTGCCGGTTTCGGCGGCGCGGGGCGATCCGCGCATGATACTGGTGCGCGGCAAAGGCGGGCGGGAACGTATGGTGCCGCTCTCGCCACCGGCGCGGGAGGCGCTGGCCAAGTGGCTGAAAGCGCGGGATGCCGAGCAGGAACGGGTGCGGGGCAAGTCGCCCTACCTGTTCCCGTCGCGCGGGAAGAAGGGGCATCTGACACGCGAGGGGTTCTTTGGCCTCGTCAAGAAAATGGCATTGCAGGCAGGGCTGGACCCCGCCGGGGTCTCGCCGCACACCCTGCGCCATGCTTTTGCCACGCATTTGCTGGCGAACGGAGCCGATTTGCGCTCGATCCAGATGCTGCTGGGACATGCGGACGTGGCGACGACCGAGATTTATACCCATGTGCTGGAGGAACGCCTGAAATCATTGGTGCTGGAGAAACACCCGCTGGCCTAGCGGCGCATTTCCGGCGGCAATGTATCCTCGCTGGGCCAGAGGCCGGTGGCGAGGGCAGTGTCATACCCCTGCGCCAGACCGGCCGCGCGCATCGCGATTTGTGCGGCGGCGTAATCATAGTCCAGACGGTGGATTTCCGGCACATCGCCGAGGACGACATAGCGGGTTTGCGGGCTGCCGTCATTGGGCGGCATGCCGATGGCGCCTGCGTTGATCCAGAGGGTGCCGCCAATGTTGCGGATGAACGGGATACCGCAGTGACCGGCAATTACGATGTCAACCGGGCCGGCCAGTTCGGAAATCAGGGCGATTTCATCGGCAAATGCCGCATCGGGAGAGGTTGGCCACAAGAAACGGCTGATGTCGCTGACGCCGCCATGGATAATGGCACAGCGCCGTCCGTTGTGGCAGAAGGTTATCATGTCCGGCAGCGCGGCCATCCACGCGCGATCGTCCTTGCCGACGGAGGCCAGCGCGTGGGCATACCAGCCGTGTGACAGGATCGAGCATTGCGAGGCTTCGTCAAAGCCGCAACCGCAATCCTCCGCCCCCTCGGCCAGTTGTTTTTCGCAATTTCCGGCCACAACGACGCAGCCCGAAGCGCGGATGGCCCGCAGGGTGTCCGCCGGATCGGCGCAATAGGCGACGACATCGCCGGTGCAGATCATGCGGTCCGGCGGGATGTTGCGTGCGCGTGCCTGCGCCAGCAGCGCCTCTGTCGCCTGCAGGTTGGAGTAAGGGCCGCCGAACAGCAGTATCGGCCCTTCCAGAACGCCCAGATCGGTGATGTTCATACATGCTCCGCTTGCAGAGAACCGGTTTCCCCCCCATAACGGGGGCTGAAACGGAAAAATGCAAGGAGCATATGGAAATGGACGGCGCCGCTGGCGAAATCGTGAGTTGGGATCTGGCCCTTTGGGGGACTATCGCCGCCATTATCGTGTTGCTCCTGCTGTCGGCGTTCTTTTCCGGCTCCGAAACCGCGCTGACGGCGGCGAGCCGGGCAAAGCTCAATGCCATGGCGGACAGGGGGTCGCTCGGGGCGCAGAAGGCGCTGAAGCTCACCGATGACAGCGAGCGGCTGATCGGCTCGGTCCTGCTGGGCAACAATCTGGTGAATATCCTTGCGACCTCGCTGGCGACCAGCCTGTTTACGCTGCTGTTCGGGGGCTCCGGCGTGGCGCTGGCGACGCTGGTGATGACCGTGCTGGTGCTGGTGTTTGCCGAGGTGATGCCGAAAACCTATGCCATTACCAATGCGGAAAAGGCCGCGACCATGGTGTCGCCGCCCATTTCGCTGGTGGTGATGCTGTTGTCCCCGATTGTGGCCGTTGTGCGTTTCCTCGTGCGGGTTTTCCTGCGGATTCTGGGGGTGGAGACCGACCCGAATACCAATGTGCTGGCGCATCAGGAAATCGCGGAAACCATCGCATTGCACCACTCCGAAGGGGGCATGCAGAAGGATGATCGTGACAGGCTGCTGGGCGCGCTTGACCTCAAGAACCGGCAGGTGGACGAGATCATGTTGCACCGTTCGAAAATCGAGATGATCGACGTGGACCTGCCGCCCGAGGAGATCCTGTCGCAATGTCTGCAGTCGCCCTATACCCGCCTGCCGGTGTTCAAGGACGAGCCGGAAAACATTGTCGGCGTTGTGCATGCGAAGGACCTGCTGCGCTCGGTGGACAAGCTGGTGCGCGGCAGCGGCGAAGGGCTGGGCAGTCTGGAGGATTTCAATATTCTCGACGTGGCGATGAAACCCTATTTCGTGCCGGAGACGACCTCGCTGGACGACCAGATGCGCGAATTTCTGCGCCGCAAGTCACATTTCGCGCTGGTGGTGGACGAGTACGGCTCGCTGCAGGGGCTGATTACGCTGGAGGATATTCTGGAGGAAATCGTCGGGGAAATCGCCGATGAACACGATATACGCGAGGAAGATATCACCCCCGCCGAGGACGGTGCCGTGGTGGTGGACGGTGCGACAACCATTCGCGACCTCAACCGCAGTTGCGACTGGGATCTGCCGGACGAAGAGGCCAACACGGTTGCCGGCCTGATCATCCACGAGGCGCAGACGATCCCGACCGAGGGGCAGATATTCTCGTTCTACGGCTACCGTTTCGAGGTGCTGGAGCGCGAACGCAACCGGCTGGCGAAAGTGCGGATCAGCAAGCTCTAGAACATGCTCTTGAACAGGGTGCCCAACGCACCGCGCCCGATCTTGCGGCCCAGTTGGGTGCCCATCGAGCGGGCCATGGATTTGGTGAACGCATCAACCGCACTGTCGCTGCGCGAGGAGCGGCTGCGCGATTTCGACGGTGTGCGGGTGTAGGCCGTGCCGCTGCCATAACGGCGCGCGTTGGAGAACTCGCGCTCGCCCTGCTCTTCGGCTTTGGCGGCCTGTTCCTCGGCATCCGCGGCTTGCTCGGCGCGTTTTTTCAGGATTTCAAAGGCGGATTCGCGATCCACGGGGTTGTCATAGAGACCCGAAAGCGGCGAGGCGGCGATTACAGATGCACGCTCGGCATCCGTGATCGTGCCGAGGCGCGAGGACGGCGGACGGATCAGGGTGCGTTCCACCACCGAGGGCACGCCCTTTCGTTCCAGCATGGAGGTCACGGCCTCGCCGACGCCGACGTCGCGGATGGCCTCGACCGTGTCGAACCGCGGGTTGGGGCGGAAGGTCTCGGCCGCGGCACGCAGGGCCTTTTGGTCGCGCGGGGTATAGGCGCGCAGCGCATGCTGCACGCGATTGCCCAACTGCCCGAGGATGTCGGACGGCACGTCGTCGGGGTTCTGGGTAATGAAAAACACGCCGACCCCTTTGGAGCGGATCAGCCGCGCGACCTGCTCCACCTTGTCGAGCAGCGCCTTGGGGGCATCGTCGAACAGCAGGTGGGCCTCGTCAAAGAAGAACACGAATTTCGGTTTGTCGGGGTCGCCCACCTCGGGCAGGTTCTCGAACAGTTCGGACAGCATCCAGAGCAGGAAGGTCGCATAGAGGCGCGGGGACTGCATCAGCTTGTCGGCGGCCAGCACGTTGATGCGCCCCTGCCCGCCCGGCGTGGTGGCGATCATGTCGTCGAGATCGAGCGCCGGTTCGCCGAAGAATTGCAGCGCCCCCTGGTTTTCCAGCACGATCAGGCGACGCTGGATCGCGCCGATGGAGGATTTCGACAGGTTGCCGTAGCGCAGGGTCAACTCGTCCTCGTTCTCGCCCAGCCAGACCAGCAGCGATTGCAGATCCTTGAGGTCGAGCAGCAGCATCCCCATCTCGTCCGCCATGCGGAAGGCGATGTTGAGAACACCCTCCTGCGCTTCGGTCAGTTCCATCAGACGCGAGAGCAGCAGCGGCCCCATCTCGGTGATAGTGGTGCGCACAGGATGGCCCTTTTCCCCGAACATGTCCCAGAACACGACGGGGAAGGCCTCGTAGTCGTAGTCGTCAAACCCGATTGTTTCTGCGCGGGCGATCAATTTCTCGTGCAGTTTGTGTTCCGGAGAACCGGCCATGGCCAGACCGGCGAGGTCGCCTTTAACGTCGGACAGGAACACGGGAACGCCCTGTTTGGAAAAACTCTCGGCCAGGATTTGCAAGGTAACGGTTTTGCCGGTGCCAGTGGCCCCCGCGATCAGTCCGTGGC
>WFTU01000419.1 GCA_015485375.1 Paracoccaceae bacterium
AGGCGTTTGAAAATCTCGAAGGCAAGCAACCGACCGGTAAACCGGGGCGGCAGTATACGGTGGATCGGGACTATCTGGAGCGGGTGACGGCGATTGATTATGCCATCCGGCATGATGACGGTTTGAGCGCCGATTACCTGAAACAGGCCGATGTGATACTGGTCGGGGTCAGCCGGACTTCGAAAACACCGACGTGCATTTATCTGGCTTATCAGGGGATCAGGGCGGCGAATGTGCCGCTGGTGCCGGATCAGGATGTGCCGGACAGCCTGCTGGTGGCGATGGAGGCGGGTGTGCCGGCGGTCGGGTTGATCGCCAGCCCGACGCGACTGTCGCAGGTGCGGAAATATCGTTTGAAGGCGCTCGGCAATCCGGAACTGGTGGATTATGCGGAAACGCGGGAAATTCAGGAGGAGCTGACCTCGGCGCGGCTGTTCTTTGAAAAACACGGGCTGCCGGTGATTGATGTCACCCGCCGCTCGATCGAGGAAACGGCGGCGGCGGTGCGCGGGATACTGGTGGAGAGGAAAAACAGATGAAGCGGTTTATTCTGGCGTCCGGCTCGCAAATCCGGGCGGAGATGTTGCGAAATGCCGGCGTTGCGGTCGATACCGAAGTGGCGCGGGTGGACGAGGCGGCGATCAAGCAGGCGATGCTGTTTGACGGAGCGCCGGCCCGCGATGTGGCGGATGCTCTGGCAGAACTGAAAGCGCGGCGTATCGCGATGCGCCATTCCGAGGCGCTGGTGCTGGGTGCCGATCAGGTGCTGGTTTGCGAGGGCAAACTGTTCGATAAGCCGGAGTCGGTGGAGGGCGCGCGCGAACAGTTGCAGGCTCTGCGCGGTAAAACCCATGAACTGCTGTCGGCCGCGGTGATATTCGAGGATGGTGCGCCGGTGTGGCGGCATATCGGTCGGGCGCAATTGATGATGCGGCCGTTTAGCGACGCATTTCTGGACGACTATATCTCGCAACAGGGTGAGGAGTTGTTAACTACGGTGGGCGGCTATAAGCTGGAGGCCGCCGGCGCACAGCTGTTTACGCGGGTTCAAGGCGATTATTTTTCTGTTCTGGGGCTTCCGTTGCTGGAGGTCCTCGGGTTTTTGCGAACACGGGGAATTTGTAAGGAATGAGTGAAGATTTCCGACGCGCCGGAGTCATCGGCTGGCCTATCACGCACAGCAAGTCGCCGGTGTTGCACGGCCACTGGCTGAAACGTTACGGCATCGAAGGCAGTTACGATGCGATTGCGATTGAACAGGGGCGGCTGGAGTCCGGCTTGCGCAAGCTGGCGAAAAAGGGTTTTCGCGGGGTGAATGTGACGATCCCGCACAAGGAAAGCGTTCTGGCGCTGGCGGATTCCGTGACAGATCGCGCGGCGATGATCGGGGCGGCGAATACTGTGTATTTCCATGCGGACGGCACGATGGGTGTCGATAATACCGATGCTTACGGGTTTACGCAGAATTTGCGCCAGAATGCGCCGGAATGGGATGCGAAAGCCGGTCCGGCGCTGGTTCTGGGCGCGGGGGGTGCCTCGCGCGCCGTGGTTTATGCGCTGCTGGAGGCGGGCGCGCCGGTGGTGCGGCTGGCCAACCGGACGCGGGTGCGGGCGGAGATGCTGGCCGATCATTTTGGCGCGCGGGTCGAGGTGATCGACTGGAACCGCGCCAGCGATGCGATGGAGGGGGCGATGACGATTGTGAATACGACCTCGCTGGGCATGAAGGGGCAGCCGGAGCTGAATGTGAAATTTGACGCCGCGCCCAAGGGGGCGTTGGTGACGGATATTGTTTACAACCCGTTAATCACGCCGTTTCTGGAAAAGGCGATGCTGCACGGATTTACCACGGTAGACGGCCTCGGGATGCTGTTGCATCAGGCGGTGCCGGGGTTCGAGATCTGGTTCGGGCAGACCCCGGAAGTCGATCATGACCTGCGCGCGGCGGTGTTGAGCGCATGAGCTATGTTCTGGGTCTCACCGGTTCCATCGGGATGGGAAAAACCACGACAGCGGGTTTTTTTCGCGAGGCTGGCGTGCCGGTCTGGGATGCGGATGCGGCAGTGCATCGGCTGTATGATGGCGGTGCGGCGGTTCCGGTGATTGCGGGGCTGGTGCCGGAGGCGGTGTCCGGCGGCAAGGTGGATCGCGGGGTATTGCGGGCGGCTGTTCTGGCGGATTCCGGCCTGCTGAAAAAAATCGAGGCGGCTGTGCATCCTCTGGTGAGTGCGGACCGGCAGGCATTTCTGGATGAACATGCGCAAGCCCCTCTGGTGGTGTGCGATATTCCGTTGCTGTTCGAAACAGGTGCCGACAAGTGGCTCGACGGGGTTCTGGTGGTAACGGCCGACGAAAAAACCCAGCGCGCGCGGGTTCTGGAGCGCGGCAGCATGGATGAAGCGGCGTTTAACGCGATTCTGGTGAAGCAGGTGCCGGATGCGGAAAAACGCGCGAAGGCGGATTTCGTGATTGATACGGGCAAGGGGATGGACCATGCCCGCGCTGCCGTTCTATCCTTGATCGAACAGCTGACAGGGGAAGCGGATGCGTGAGATTGTGCTGGATACGGAGACAACGGGTTTTGATCCGAACTCCGGCGACCGGATTGTGGAAATCGGAGCGGTGGAACTGCATAACCACATGCCGACCGGCAAGACCTATCACCAGTATATCAATCCGGAACGGGACATGCCCGAGGACGCTTTTGCCGTTCACGGGCTGAGCACCGAGTTTTTGTCAGACAAGCCGCTGTTTGCCCATGTGGCGCAGGATTTCCTTGATTTTATCGGCGATGCGAAGCTGGTGATCCATAACGCGGCTTTCGATATGAAATTCCTGAATGCGGAGCTGAAATGGATCGACAAACCGCAACTGCCGTGGTCGCAGGCGATCGATACGCTGGAAATGGCGCGCAAGAAGTTTCCGGGGGCGCAGAACTCGCTGGATGCGCTGTGCCGGCGGTTCGGGATTACCACGGAGCGGGAATTGCACGGGGCGCTGCTCGACTCCGAAATTCTGGCCGAGGTGTATCTGGAGCTGATCGGCGGGCGGCAGCCTGATCTGGTGTTGTCGGTCGTGCAGGGGGGCGACGGGCGTAACGCAGGCGGGCAGGATTATATGCCGCCGCAACGGCCGAAGCCTTTGCCCCCGCGCATTACCGAAGCGGAAGCGGCGGCGCACGAGGCGTTTGTCGAAAAACTCGGTGAAAACGCGCTCTGGAAACGGTTCACATAAAAAAGGCGACCCGAAGGCCGCCCTTTTCGTAATATCTGCCGAGGATCAGGAGATCGGCGCGTCTTTGGCCTGTTCCTGTGCCCGGCGGGCGATTTCGTTGCGATAGAGGGCAACAAAGTCGATGGTGTCGAGGTTGAGCGGCGGGTAGCCGCCGTCGCGGGTCACATCGCTGACAACGCGGCGCAGGAACGGGAAGATCAGGCGCGGACATTCGACCATCAGGAACGGGTGCAGCTGGTCTTCGGGGACGTTCTGGATGACAAAACGGCCGGCGTAGTCCAGTTCGAGGATGAAGATCTTCGCTTCCTCGATAGTCGCTTCGATCTTGAGCTTGTTGATGACCTCATACTGGTCATCGCCCAGCTTGCGCGCATCGAGGCTGACCTGAACGTTAAAGTTGGTCTTGCCTTCGGGCATGCTGCCCTTTTGCACGGCGACATTCTCGAACGAGAGGTCGCGGATATACTGGTTTGCAATGTGTACGCGCGGGGGCTGCTGCTGAGCGGAGCCTTCGGGTGCGCCGGTGTTTTCTTCTGCCATCTGGACGGATTCCTGATCAGGTTAAAATTCTATGGCAGCGGGGATAACACTTTCCGCCAAGGTGGACAACAGGGGCTATTCCTCGGGGCGGGTCCAGCCGGAGTTGCCCGGTTCGCGGTTTATGTTGTCTTCCATCACCTCGAAGTCGCCATCCAGAACAGTGTCGGAGGCCGCCCGCGTGGTCGTGGTGTAGCTGGCGCTGGCGTAAACCGTGGCCTTGGCCTTCATGCGCGCGGCAATCGCTTTGATCAGCGCCTGACGCACCGGCGGGATCAGCAGGGCGAGGCCGACGCTGTCGGTAAAGAAGCCCGGGGTCAGCAGCAGCAGGCCGGCGACGAGGATAAACGCGCCATTGGCAATCGGATCGGCGGGGTTCTGGCCTGTTTGCAGACTCGCCTGCAGCTTTTGCAGTTGCGCCACGCCCTGCGCCCGCATCAGCCATGAGCCGATGATGGCCGTCAGCACGACAATCGCGAGTGTGGGCCAGAGGCCGAGGATGCCGCCGACCT
>WFTU01000420.1 GCA_015485375.1 Paracoccaceae bacterium
CCGACAAGCAGATCGGCGACGCGAAAGACATGAATACCATCGTCATCATCGGGCAGGGTGCCCTGACCGGCAAGGATGGCGAGGCGGTTCTGGAAGCGGCCAAGCAGCTGACGGAAAACACCAATTCCAAATTTATGGTCCTGCACACCGCTGCCGCCCGCGTTGGCGGCATGGACATCGGTTTCGCCACCGAAGGTGGCATGCTGACGGCGCTCGACAAGGCCGATGTGATCTACAACCTCGGTGCCGACGAACTCGATATCGAGGCCGGACCGTTCGTTATCTATCAGGGCAGCCACGGCGACCGCGGCGCACACCGCGCCGACGTGATCCTGCCGGGCGCGGCCTACACCGAAGAGGACGGCATTTTCGTCAACACCGAAGGGCGTCCGCAATACGCCAACCGCGCCGGTTTCCCGGTGGGCGAGGCCAAGGAAAACTGGGCTATCATCCGCGCGCTTTCCGCCGAACTGGGGGCAACGCTGCCGTTCGATACATTGGCACAGTTGCGCAAGGCAATGTTCGAGGCGGTGCCGCATCTGGCTCGTATCGACGAAGTGCCGGAAAACGACTGGATCGCGGCCAAGCCGAAACCGCTTGGCAAAGGCGCGTTTGCCAGCCCGATTACCGATTATTACCTCACCAACCCCGTCGCCCGCGCAAGCGGCGTGATGGCGGAGCTGAGCCAGATGGCCAGCCAGAGCAAACCGATGGCGGCGGAGTAGAACATGGACTTTATGATCAACACATTCGGCCTGTATTTCGGCACGTTTCTGGTCATCCTCGGGCAGGCGCTGCTGGTTGTGGTGCTGATCCTCGTGGCGCTGGCCTTCCTGATGTACGCCGACCGCAAGATCTGGGCGGCAGTGCAGCTGCGCAAGGGACCGAACCAGGTGGGTGTCTTCGGATTGCTGCAATCCTTCGCCGACTTTATCAAATATATCGTCAAGGAAATCGTGGTGCCTGCGGGCGCGGACAAGGTGGTGTTCTTCCTTGCCCCCGCGATCACCTTCATGCTGGCCGTGATCGCATGGGCCGTTGTGCCCTTCGCCGATGGCTGGGTGGTTTCCGACATCAATGTCGGGATCCTCTATATCTTCGCCGTGTCCTCGCTGGAGGTTTACGGCGTGATCATGGGTGGCTGGGCCTCGAACTCCAAATATGCCTTTCTCGGCTCGCTGCGTTCCGCAGCGCAGATGATTTCCTACGAGGTCTCCATCGGGTTGATCATCATCGGCGTGCTGATCTCCACCGGTTCGCTGAACCTGTCGGAAATTGTGCGTGCGCAGGATGGCAACTACGGGCTGTTCAGCTGGTACTGGCTGCCGCATCTGCCGATGGTCTGGCTGTTCTTCGTGTCCGCACTGGCCGAAACCAACCGCCCGCCGTTCGACCTTCCCGAAGCGGAATCAGAACTGGTGGCCGGTTATCAGGTGGAATACTCCTCCACCCCGTTCCTGCTCTATATGATTGGCGAGCTGATGGCGGTGGTGCTGATGACCGCGCTGATGTCGGTGCTGTTCTTCGGCGGCTGGCTGTCGCCGATCCCGGGGCTGGCTGACGGTATCTGGTGGATGGTGTTAAAAATGGCCGTGCTGTTCTTCATGTTCTCGATGGTCAAGGCGCTGGTTCCGCGCTTCCGCTATGACCAGCTCATGCGCCTTGGCTGGAAGGTTTTCCTGCCGATGTCGCTCGGCTGGGTCGTTCTTGTGGCCGCTTTTGCACAATATGGTGTCCCGGGCTATGCCCGCTGGGCCGTAGGAGGGTGATCTGATGGTACCTATCGACTGGAACCGCGCCGTTAAATATTTCTTCCTGCAGGATTTTATTGGCGGATTCAAAGTGGGGATGAAGTATTTCTTCAAACCCAAGGCGACGATCAACTACCCGCACGAGAAAGGGCCGCTCTCGCCGCGCTTCCGTGGTGAACACGCGCTGCGTCGCTACCCGAACGGCGAGGAACGCTGCATTGCCTGTAAACTCTGCGAGGCGATCTGCCCCGCACAGGCCATCACCATCGACGCCGAACCGCGCGAGGACGGTAGCCGCCGCACCACGCGCTACGACATCGACATGACCAAGTGCATCTACTGCGGTTTCTGTCAGGAAGCCTGCCCGGTCGATGCCATCGTCGAGGGCCCGAATTTCGAATACGCGACCGAAACGCGCGAGGAGCTTTTCTACAACAAGGAAAAACTGCTCGACAACGGCGCCCGCTGGGAAGCCGAGATCGCACGCAATATTGAACTGGACGCACCGTACCGGTGAGCAATAGCCCCTGAAGGGGCAAAAGAAAGGGACAGAAAATGGTCATAGTGACCTTGGTTTTTTACCTCTTCGCAGCCATAGCGGTCGCTTCGGCATTGCTGGTGGTGCTGTCACGCAATCCGGTGCATTCGGTGTTGTGGCTGATCCTGACGTTTTTCTCGGCCGCCGCGCTGTTCGTCATCATGGGGGCGGAATTCATCGCCATGCTGCTGATGATCGTCTACGTCGGCGCCGTTGCGGTGCTGTTCCTGTTCGTTGTGATGATGCTGGACG
>WFTU01000421.1 GCA_015485375.1 Paracoccaceae bacterium
CGCCCTGTCTGCTGATGGAAGGGGAGCGCTCGCCTGCCACCATCCACCGCGTCAATGATGTGATCGAGGCGGCGTTGCCGGATGTGCGCCGCCGCGTGATCAAGGGGACGGGCCACATGGGGCCGATTACCCATGCAGGCGAGGTTGCGGGCGAGATCGCGGAATTTCTAGGGTGCGATCAGGCCTAGGAAGGTGTCGATATCGGCGTCCGTGGTTGCCCAGTTGCACACGAGTCGGGCCGACAGGAGTTCGTCGTCGGGGCCCTCCAATGACTGGTCGAAGGGCCAGAAATAGTATTGCGCGCCGACTTCCTGCGCATTTTTGTGGCCGGAACGGGGCCAGCTGGCAAAGACGATATTGGCATCGGTCGGGTGGTTCAGCTCGGCGTTCGGCAGCGCCATGATACCGGCCGAGAGTTTGGCCGCCTGCGCGTTGGCCTTGCCTGCGAGGTCGCGCCAGAGGTCGTCGGTGAGGTAGGCCTCCATCTGCGCCGACAGGTAGCGGTGTTTGGAAAACAGGTGGCCGCCACGTTTGCGGCGCAGCTCGAATTCCCAGGCGCGCTTCGGGTCGAACAGAATCACGGCTTCCACCCCGATCAGGCCGTTTTTGGTGCCGCCGAAGCTGACCGCATCGACACCGGATTTCCATGTCATTTCGGCAGGTGTGCAGCCCATGGCCACCAGCGCGTTGGTGAAACGGGCGCCGTCCAGATGCACGGGGATATCGGCGGATCTGGCGATGGATGTCAGGGCGCGCAGTTCCTCGAGCGAATAGACCGCGCCGTTTTCGGTGGCGTTGGTGATCGAGAGCGCGCCTTTTTGCACGTTATGCACGCCGGCGCGGGCGGTGAAATCTATGGCCTGTTGCAAGGAATCGGGATCGATTTTGGCGTGCGCGCCGTCCAGCAGGGTCAGCTTGGCGCCGCCGGTGTAAAATTCCGGCGCGGCGCATTCGTCCTCCTCGATATGGGCGTTGCGGTGGCAATAGACGGTCTGCCACGGCTCCACCAGACAGGCCAGCGCCAGCGAATTGGCGGCGGTGCCGGTGGCAACAAGATAGACAGCGGCTTCGGGGGCCTCGAAAATCTCGCGGATGCGGTCGCGCACACGGTCCATGATCGGGTCGGCGCCATAGGAGCCGGTGTAGGATTCATTGGCCTTGGCCACGGCCTCGATAACCTGCGGTGCGGCGGGGCCGGCGTTGTCCGATGTGAACCACATTACAGCATTCCTTTTATTGTGTGATCGACCCAGTCCTCTTCTTCTATGTCGAACTCGGCGAGGGTTTTATTGCGCATGGAAATGCCGGCCTCGTCAACCGAATTTGCATCGCCCGAGACCAGCGGGTGCCAGTCGGGCAGCGGCTTGCCTTCGGCCAGCAGGCGATAGGCGCAGGTGGCGGGCATCCAGTCCACGATTTCCGCGATATTGTCGGGGCGCACGATCACACAGGTTTTGACCAGTTGCTTGCGCAAGGCATAGTTGCCACAGCGGCAGGTGGCATCGTCGAACAGGCGGCAGGCGATGTTGGTGTAGCGGATTTCGCCGTCGTCTTCCTCCAGCTTCAGCAGGCAGCAGCGGCCGCAGCCGTCGCACAGGGCCTCCCATTCGTGCAGGGGCAGATCCTCCAGCGGAAAGCGGCGCCAGAAGTCGCGGCGCAGGCCGGTGCGGTCGATCGGGTCGCTCACGGGGCGCATTCCAGCAGCGCGGCCGAGAGTTCCCCGAGCAGGCGCGGGTAGTAGTCCGGCGCGCCGAGCAGGTCGAGCCCGAGCGGGTCGATGGTTGCGGAGCGCACACCCTCGGGCAGGCGCGAGAGGATCGGGGTCGGCTCGCCGGTATCCTCGACCACGCAGGTGTTTTCCCCGAGGGCCGACAACAGGCGGCTGGTGGAACGCGCACCGGCTTTCTTGCCGGTTGTGGCGGAAAAGGCGCCGATGACGGCCAGATTGAAGGCATCCTCGAAATACTGCATCGAGTCATGGGTGACGATCAGTTCTACAGTTTCCAGCGGGGCAAGGGCGCGCAGGGTTTCGTCCGTGGCGCGGATGATCTTCGCGCGTTCGGCATTGGCGTTGGCGGTGTAGGTTTCCGCATTGTCGGGGTCGATCTGGCCAAGCAGGCCGGAGACGATGTCGAGCCAGAGCAGCACGTTGTCGGGATGCAGCCAGACATGGGGGTCGATGTCGCCTTCGACGTCATGGCTGTGTTCCCCGCCGAAGTCCTGCAGATCGCGGATCGCGAGTTTATGCGGGCTGGCGGTCTCGCCCAATGCAATCGCCAGCGCGTCCTGTTGCGCGAGCGGTTTAATCAGCCACGGCTCCATATCGAGACCGATATAGAACACCACGTCCGCCTGCCCCAATGCGCGCAGTTGCGACGGACGCAGGGCGAAATCATGCGGGGAGGTGTTGTCGGACAGCAGCAGGTCCGGCGCGGCCACGCCTGCCATCACATCCGCCACGATCCCTTGCAGCGGCGCAATGCTGGTGACCACGCGCGGCGGTTCGGCGCGGGCCGTGGTGGCAAGCAACAGCAGGACGATCAGGGCGCGCCACATGTTATTTCGGCGCTTCGCCGTGGGTGCGGGTATAGGCTTCGACGAAGGCTTCCTGTTTGTCGGCACCGGCCTCGGACTGGTATTTTTCCTTCCATTCGGAATAGGGCATGCCGTGAATGATCTCGCGGCCCTCTTCCTTGGACATTTCCACGCCGCGTTCGTTGGCGGCCTCCTGATACCAGCGGCTCAGGCAGTTGCGGCAGAAGCCGGTCAGGTTCATCATGTCGATGTTCTGCACATCCGTGCGTTCCTGAAGATGGGCGATCAGGCGGCGGAAGGCGGCGGCCTCGACTTCGGTTTGTGTCTGCTTATCCATTGTCGGTTTCCTTGTTGGCGGATTCAAAGGCGGTCCAGATGGCGGGGGCGATACGGTTGGCCCATTCCTGCTGCCCCTCGGGGGTGTCGATCAGGTCGTTGCGGATCTCGATCAGCACATGGGGCAGGCCGCGCGCGGTGCCGTGGTAATACATGGTGTCGCCGCGCAATTCGCCGGAGTAGGGCTCGTTGTTGCCAACGACGATATCGGGATCCTTGGCGAAATATTCCATGAAGGGCTTGGCGAGGCGTCCGTCCTTGTCCCACAACACCCCGAGGTGCCACGGGCGCGGCGGGCGGCCGTTGAGCTGTTTCGTGTAGGAATGGATCGAGACCAGCGAGGGCGTGCGCCCGTCGGCGATCATATGGTCGATCTGTGCCGAGAGGGCAGCGTGGTAGGGGCGGTAGAACAGCTCCAGCCGCCGCTCCTTTTCCGCCGCATCGGCATAGCGGTTGCCCGGGATGATCGAGCCGTCGTAAAGTTTCATCAGGATGGTCGGATCGTCCTCGCCCCGGTTGGGGTCGATCACGAGGCGCGAGAAACGCGACAACACGGCGTGGGCGTCCAGAAGCTCTGCCAGATGGTGCGTGACTCCGGCGGCGCCGACATCATAGGCGATGTGGCGGTTCATGTCGTGATCGGACAGCCCCAGCGTGCCATCGTTCACATTCGGCGGAATGCGGTTGGAGGCATGATCGCAGATCAGCAGGATCGGCGATTTCGCATCGGGGTTGAGGATTTCATAGGCGGGGGTAGTCGGCATATGTCATATTCCTGTCATTACATTGCCCTAAGTAACCCTTGCGGCAACCATCGACCAGATGCTGCGACCAAAAAGTAGGAATATTTCGCCAATTATTTCGGACATTCGGGGAATGTTCCTTTATATCCTGTAACTGGCCCGACTGATGTAGATGAATGAAAGACTGATAATGCGCAGACAAAGAAGTGTGAAAATCGTTGCAACGCTCGGACCGGCGTCGGACACCCGCGAGATGATAAAATCGCTGTTCATGGCAGGCGCCGATGTGTTCCGCCTGAACATGAGCCATGGTTCGCATGCCGATACGCGGGACCGTTACGAGATGATCCGCGATATCGAGAAGGAGGTCGGGCGCCCGATCGGGGTGCTGGCGGACCTTCAGGGACCGAAACTGCGCTGCGGCGTGTTTGCCGGGGGCAAGGTCAAGCTGAAGAAAGGCAAGGCCTTCCGGCTGGATCTTGACGAGGCCGAAGGGGATGCAACGCGGGTGAACCTGCCGCATCCGGAAATTTTCAAGGCGCTGGAGGTCGGCTCCACCCTGCTGGTGGACGACGGCAAGGTGCGGTTGCGGGTAACCGGCCGCTCCGACACCCACGCCGATACGGTGGTCGAGGTGGGCGGCAAGGTCTCCAACCGCAAGGGTGTGAACGTGCCGGATGTGGTGCTGCCGCTGGCGGCGCTCTCGGACAAGGACCGCAAGGATCTGGAATTCGTTTGCGAACTGGGCGTTGACTGGCTGGCGCTGTCTTTCGTGCAGCGCCCCGAGGACGTGCAGGAAGCGCGGGACCTGGTCAATGGCCGCACGGCGGTTCTGGCGAAGATCGAGAAACCGGCGGCGGTGGATGCCTTCCGCGAGATTCTCGATGCTTCCGACGGTATCATGGTGGCGCGTGGCGATCTGGGCGTGGAGCTGCCGGTGCAGGCGTTGCCGCCGATCCAGAAACGGCTGGTGCGCGGCTGCCGCAAGGTCGGCAAGCCGGTAATTGTGGCGACGCAGATGATGGAAAGCATGATTTCCTCGCCCGTTCCGACGCGCGCCGAGGTCTCCGACGTGGCGCAGGCGATCTACGAGGGGGCCGATGCGGTTATGCTCTCGGCCGAGTCCGCGGCGGGCGACTATCCGATCGAAGCGGTGACGACAATGAACAATGTGGCCGAGGAAGTGGAGCGCGATCCGATCTACCGTCAGGTGATCGAGGCCTCCAGAACCGCCTCCCGGGCCACAGTCGCGGATGCGATTACCGTCGCTGCGCGGGAAGTTGCCGAGACCACAAACGTCAAGGCGATCTGCTGTTTCACCTCCTCGGGGACAACGGCGACGCGGGCCTCCCGCGAGCGGCCGCGCGTGCCGATTATTGCGCTGACGCCGGAGCTCAAGACGGCAAGAAAGCTAGCATTAACATGGGGGTTACACTGTTCCGTGGTCACCGCCGTGGAGCGGTTCAAGATGGCCGTTGTGGGGGCTGCGAAGGTAGCCCGGGAGGACGGTTTTGCCACCGATGACGACAAGATTGTCGTTACCGCAGGCATCCCTTTCAACGTTGCAGGGTCCACCAACATCCTTCGCGTGGCACCTGTGCAGGAAAAATTGATATACGAGGGCGAGCCCGAGTGATAAATAATTCTCCATATTCTAAGGGGAGAATTATGTCACGATACGAAATGTTTTTGATGGGCGGGAGCGTTACGCTGATTCTCGCTGTCATAATGTTTTTTTCGGCAGCCACCAAAGACCAGCCAGTTCAGAAAAGTCTGGCAATTTTTCTGCTCGGCGCTGCTTTGTTGTTTGTTGCTGACAGCTATTCCGGTGGCGGCATCGATCCGGGGGATATTCCGTCGGTGTTCGGTAAATTCATTGCCGGGTTCTTCTAGAGCTGCAATTTTCCGGTTGCCATTCCCGCGCTGAAATCCTACAAGGCCGCTTCAACCTGCGTGTCCGGCTAAAGGGCTGCCGAGTCGCGCTTACAGACCACGTCCGAACAAGGAGATGGAAATGCCCAAGATGAAGACAAAATCCGGCGCCAAAAAGCGCTTCAAGGTGACGGCTTCCGGCCGTATCAAGGCAGGTCAGGCAGGCAAACGCCACGGCATGATCAAACGCTCCAACAAGTTCCTTCGCAACGCGCGCGGCACCACGGTGCTGTCGAAAGCGGACGAAGGTATCGTCAAAAAATACATGCCTTACGCACGTTAAGAGGAGCCTGATCAATGTCCAGAGTTAAAGGTGGTGTCACCACCCACGCCCGTCACCGCAAAGTCGTCAAGGCCGCCAAAGGCCACTACGGCGCGCGTCACCGCAACTTCCGCACGGCCACGCAGTCCGTCGACAAGGCGAACCAGTACGCCACACGCGACCGCGCCGTTCGCAAGCGCAACTTCCGCGCCTTGTGGATCCAGCGTATCAATGCCGCTGTGCGCTCGGTTGACGAGAGCCTGACGTATTCGCGATTTATCAACGGTCTGACAAAGGCCGGCATCGAGGTTGACCGCAAGGTCCTCGCTGATCTGGCCGTTCACGAGCCGGAAGCGTTTGGTGCCATCGTCGCACAGGCCAAAGCCGCCCTCTAGGGGAAGCGAAGCTGAAACAGGGGCCCCGGTGGAAACATCGGGGCTTTTTGCGTTCAGGGGGTTCAAAAACTTGCATTTCCCCCGCGCGCGTCATAACCAAACCCAAACGGGATGAACGAGGGTCACATGGACGGAATTAACGAACTCAAGGCCAAATATCTGGCGCAGATCGGCGACGCGGGCGACGAAAACGCCATCGAGGCGGTGCGTCTGGCCGCCGTCGGCAAAAAGGGCGAGGTTTCGCTGAAAATGCGCGAGCTGGGCAAAATGACGCCCGAGGAACGCAAAACCGCCGGTCCGATGCTGAACGCGCTGAAGGACGAGATCAATTCCGCCATTGCCGCGCGCAAGGCATCGCTGGCCGATGCGGCGCTGGAGGAACGTCTGCGTTCCGAGTGGCTCGACGTCACGCAGCCCGCGCGCCCGCGCACCGACGGTTCCGTGCATCCGATCTCTCAGGTGACCGAGGAGATCATCGCGATTTTCGCGGACCTCGGCTATTCCGTAGCCGAGGGGCCGCAGATCGAGAATGATTTTTACAATTTCGACGCCCTGAACATCCCGCCCGAGCATCCGGCGCGGCAGGAATTCGATACGTTTTATATGCACCGCGCCGAGGGTGATGACCGCCCGCCCAATGTGCTGCGCACCCACACCAGCCCCGTGCAGATCCGCCATATGGAAAAACACGGCGCGCCTTGCCGTATCATTGCGCCGGGGCGGGTGTATCGCTCCGATTACGACCAGACCCACACGCCGATGTTCCATCAGGTCGAGGGGCTGGCCATCGACAAGGATATCTCCATGGCGAACCTGAAATGGACACTGGAGGAATTCTGCCGCGCGTTTTTCGAGGTGGACAATGTGGAGCTGAAATTCCGCGCCTCGCACTTCCCGTTCACGGAACCGAGCGCCGAGGTGGACATCAAATGCTCATGGACCGGCGGCCAGCTGAAAATCGGCGAGGGCGACGACTGGATGGAAATCCTCGGCTCCGGCATGGTGCATCCGAAGGTGCTGGAAGCCGCCGGCGTGGACCCGTCTGAATATCAGGGCTTCGCCTTCGGTATGGGGATTGATCGGTTGGCGATGCTGAAATAC
>WFTU01000422.1 GCA_015485375.1 Paracoccaceae bacterium
AAGTTCCGGAATTCACCACCACGCGCCTGCCGAACAGAGAGAGTTCGAAACTTAGCGTATCGGCATGGGCGTGCCCCGGAAGATAGTCCGGGCCGATCCGGGCAAGATCTGCGAGAAGCACAGCGGGCCCCGACTCGAGACGGACATAGCCGCTGTCTGGCAGCCAAGTCAGGTTCTCAGTTTTTTTCGGCGCCGGAAAACCCAGCCGCTTGGCGTAGGCCAGCAGATCCACTGGATCAGGCGTTATGCCAAAGGCAGCGTCGTTGAAAAAGGCAATCTGACCATCGGGGTGGCACATCGTATTGAGCCAGCGCAGCATGTCTGGCACGACCGCTTTCGCGATCTCACTCAGGGGCTCCTCCACACCACTCACCGTAAACAAGTTGATGAGGTCCAGCACATCTTCGAGTGCCAGGGCGTGATACATGGTGGAGAGCTCGAAATGGCCACCATCGGGCAGGATCTGCTCTGGAAACTGGCGTAAGAGGATGCTTTCTCCCCGACGCAACCAGCTTTCTGCCTCATCCCCCTTGAAAAACAGCCCGGCGAAGACCAGTGCCTTGGCATTCGCGAAAAGGTGGTTGCCCTGCAGGTGATGTTCCAGCCGCCGCATCAGCCAGCGCGCCTGTACGGCCAAGCTGTGGCGGCAGGCGCTGGGCAATTCGTGTCCGGCCAGGGCCCACTTGACCCAATTCACGATCCTGAGCGAGGTCGGATATGGCTCCCAGCCGGTACCTTGTCCCGGAGGGTTTCTCTGCACCCAATCTTCAAGCAGCGCCTGGTGCCAAGCAGTTCGTTCGACGGCACCTTCGGCGTTCAAGTCATCAAAGTAATGCTGGTTGTAGCGCCAGAGCTTGTTGCGCTCGGAACCGTCCCATCCGACTTCGTCCAGTGTGCCAGTTTGTCCAATGAAGGAAAACTCTCCCGGTGATACCAGGCTCGCCCGGCGCGTAGCCGGTGTGATCCAAGTCCCCGAAAGGGCGCGAATGTTTGGGGGAGGTGAAAGGTCTGGCCGGGGGCGCACCATGCGAAACCACAACCGCCCGTAGACCTGAACCGGCTTGAGATGGCGAACCGTACGCCAAAGACGAAGGAAAGAAGTGGCGTTCACCGGGACAGGAGCCTCAGGTCGAGCCGTTGGCCAACTCGATCGATACTCTGCTGGATTCAAGCACCTCATCAAGTGCGATGGGAGGCTTTCCCCCGTTTTGGATCGCATTTACAAATTCTCGAACCGCAGCTCCAGCGCCCTTGTCCTGTTTCCACAAGTTCATTTTCTTGAACCCCGGCCAGCCCCAGCCACGCAGGCTTCGGAAATTGTCCAATTGCAGCACCCTGCCGGCGGCAAAGACTTCGATCCGTTCCTTGGGAAAGCTCTTGTGGCCATTGGCAAGATAATGGACCGTTGCCACCGACCCATCGGCGAAGCCCAAATTGATCGAGGCGGTATCTTTCGGCGCGTCCGCGTTTTCCGCTCGGCCCATATCCAGTATTGCATGCTGGGTAATCGGTGCGTCGGCCAAATGGCGGGCAAGGTCGATGAAATGGCAGGCCTCGCCAATGAGGCGCCCCCCGCCAACCTTTGGATCCTGTGTCCAGTGATCGGCCTGGATTGCTCCGGCATTGACGGTGATGACAATGCTTTTCGGCCCCTGAACCGGACTGAGAAGTTCCTTCATCCGCACCACATGCGGTGCGAAGCGGCGGTTGAAGCCCACCATCAACAACTGTTCGGGGCGGGCACGGGCCTCGGCCTCGATTTCGTCCAACTCCTCCAGTGTCAGGCAAAGCGGTTTTTCGCAATATACGTGCTTGCCGTTTCGCAAGGCGGCGAGCACCTGGCGGGCATGGGCGTTATGGCGAGTGGCGATCACTATGGTATCGAGGTTGGATGACTCGAAGCAGGCATTTTCATCGGTTGAAGCCTCGGCAGCGCCATTCCTGCGCCCAGCATGTACAGCGCTGATACCGCCGGCGCTGACGACGGTTGCAATGTCGGCCCCGGCCTGCCTGAAGGCAGGGATCAGCGTTCGCCGGGCGTAGTTTCCCGCCCCCAGAAAGCCGACGGTAGCCTTTGCCTTGGCAATAGCTGGCGGGCTGGAAATCGGCTGGAGCGGTATGTGACGACGTGATAGTGCTTCGCTGTTGGAATCAGGGGCATACTCCAGAACAATCCCCATCGCGGATCTGTCTTCGGTCAGCAGACCCAATGCTTCGTCAGCGCGGTCGATAGGGAAACGATGGGTGATCAGCGGTTCGACATCCAACCGGCCCGAAGCCATCATATCCAGCACCGCCTCAAAATTGCGTTGCTCGGTCCAGCGGACAAAGCCAATCGGGTAATCATTCCCCCCCTCTTCATAAACCGAATCGTAGCGCCCTGGCCCGTAGGAGCATGAAACTTGGAACGTCAGTTCCTTTTCGTAGAAATCTGCGCGGCTCAGTTCCAACCCGGTCACCCCGACCAGAACAATGCGTCCCCGCTTGCGACACATCTTCGCTGCTTGGGAAACCGGCTCGCTGCTCTGCGTCGACGCAGTGATCAATACCGCGTCAACTCCAACACCCCGCGAGAATTTTAAAGCCGCCGACACCGGATCTTCGCCAGCGCCAATGTTCACCGTCGCGGCTCCGAATTTACGCGCGAGGGCCAGCCGATCGGGATCGAGATCAATCCCCATAACGCGGCATCCCTGAGCGCGCAGCATCTGAACCGTCAGAAGCCCGATCAGCCCCAGTCCGGTAACCACCGCGCATTCACCCAGAGTCGGATTGGCCAAGCGAATGCCCTGCAAACCGATAGAGGCCAGCACGGTGAAACTAGCGGATTCATCGCTGACGGTGTCGGGAACTTTTGCGCACAGATTCTTCGGTACGCAGACGACTTCGGCGTGATTTCCGTTGGAAACAACTCTGTCGCCCGAAGCAAACCCTTTGATACCGGCTCCGACTTCCGCGACGTGCCCGACGTTGCAATATCCCAGCGGGATCGGCTGATCGAGCTTGCTGCGCACCGCCTCAATGGTGGCGCCGACACCGTCGGAGCGCATCTTGTCCAGAACCTCACGCACCTTGTCAGGCTGCTGACGGGCCTTGGACAGCATGTTGCCCTTACCGAACTCGATCAGCATTCGCTCGGTTCCGGCCGACACCAGAGAGCGGGTCGTATGAATCAAAAGATGACCAGGCCGGGCTGCGGGCGAAGGAATATCTGCCACTTCGGTCTTGCCGTCCTTGAGGGATTGGAGAACTTGTTTCATTGTAACGTCTCCCATGACCGAAGCTCATCGAGTGCCTGCGAACGCGAGAACTCAGCTTCGGCTTCCCCTTTCCGGACCATTTCGGTAATCCGCAGCATCAAGAGGGTTGACGTTTGAACCTCCAACCACTTTCGCCTTGGCGTGTCTGAAAATGGTTGTTCGATTCCAACTCTGTGGCCTACATCCTTTGGCCAGAAACGCCACTTTTTCACGCGTGGGCCATCCCAGATGGTCATTTGGCGAAAATCGTCGATCTTGCAAATGATGGAATCTTGCTGAAAGTTGATAGTTTCATTGATTCCCTCGAAGGGCTCGCTGCGAGCTGTAAGCATTAAGGAAAATATGTCTCCCTGATCAGTCGCTATGGATAGCGCAAAGTTATCATCTGGTTCTCCCAAGTCGGCTGACATCATCTGTATACGGAAAATGCTGGGTAAATCGCGCCACGACAACAGGTGTACGAACAGATCGATCCAATGCCCCGCGTTGCCACAGATCCGCGTACCTTCCTCGGGGATGCGATACCAATGGTCGGCACCGATCACATGGCCCGAGACGAAACAACTGAGTGACAATGGGCCCGACGGGTTCTCACGAAATGTCTTACGCAGTGTTTTGATCGCGCCAGAAAAAGGTCTGTTGTAGCCTACACTAACCCGGTCAGGTTTTTTTTCGACCCGCCGATTTAATCGGGCTAACTGATCCAGTGTGACTGCAACCGGTTTTTCAATGTAAACTCGTTTGCCCGCGTCAAGTGCGGCCACTGCATAATCCGCGTGTGAAGCATGGTTCGAGGCGATATATATTAGATCCGTCTGAGGATCGCGTAGAATGTCCTCAACCGAATTGGCAACGCGCCGTGCTCCCAGAATGCTTGATGCACTTTGTGCTTTGGACATGTCAGTGTCATAGACCTGTTCGAGGCAACGCCCGAAACGCCGGATCAGGAAATACCCAATGGTAGCCACGCCAAACTGTCCGCAACCGATCAGCGCGATATCACGCCGCGTGCTGCGTCGCGCCGACACAAAGGGTATTTTCCGCCGACTGCGCCCGGCGATCTTGAACAGGGTCCGCCTCGGCCCGTAAATCCACAGATAGCGCCATGCCTTGCGAAGCAAGCTCACCGCCAAACCCCGCGTGTGTCTATGATTGTGCCATCGGGTACTTGGCTTCCCTTGAACGCGCTGTGGTCTACCAGCATCACGTGAATATCGGCCTTTTCGTGCGCAGCCTCAAAAGGCACCAACGTGGCATAACCGGCCAGTGCTTTCGGCAATCTCGAGATAAACGGCTCGACCACCAACAATCGCCCTTTCAGGTCCTGACCAATCGACTGAGCGATCTCCAGTGCCGGGCTTTCGCGCAGATCGTCGATATCTGGTTTGAAGGCCAATCCATAGCAAGCGATCGTCACTTCGTGAGGTGTGGAGTCGCGGTGTGCCGCCAAGTGCTGAGCAAGCGCCGCCCTGACCTGGTCCACCACCCACTGGGGCTTGCCGTCGTTGACCTCACGCGCAGTTCTGATCAGGTGGGCTTCGTCGGGGGCGTTGGAGACGATGAACCACGGATCGACCGCGATGCAGTGCCCGCCAACACCCGGACCAGGTTGCAGGATGTTCACCCGAGGGTGGCGGTTGGCAAGAGAGATCAACTCCCACACGTCGATGTCTTGCCGCGCGCAGATAAGAGATAGCTCATTGGCAAAGGCGATATTGACATCGCGAAAACTGTTTTCGGTCAGCTTGACCATTTCGGCGGCCCGTGGGCCGGACGCATGAATGCACTCGCCGGCAACAAAGATGCGGTAAAGTCGAGAAGCAAGCTCCGAGCAGCGCGGCGTCATGCCTCCAATAACCCGATCGTTGGTCACCAACTCCAGCATCACTTTGCCAGGTAGAACCCGTTCGGGGCAATGGGCAATCCGAATGTCGGATTCCTCGCCATTGTTCTGCGGAAACGTCAGGTCGGGTCGTTCCTGAGCCAGAATATCCGCCATCCGCTCGGTGGTACCAACCGGCGATGTTGACTCGAGTACCACCAGGTTTCCTGGTGACAGAACCGGCGCAATAGATCGGGCCGCTGCATCAATATAGCTGAGGTCCGGCAGGTGGTTGCCGTTATCGAAAGGCGTTGGTACCGCGATTAGAAACGCATCCGCCGCTTCGGGCGTTGTGCTGGCGGTCAAGTATCCCGCGGCTACCGCCGACCGTACCGCAATATCAAGGTCCGGTTCAACAATATGCACCTCGCCTCGATTGATGGTTCTGACAGTCTTTTCGTTTACGTCGACGCCGATCACCCGGTACCGGCGCGATGCGAACATTGTTGCGGTGGGCAGGCCGATATATCCCAAACCCACGACCGAAATGCGTTCAAACTCGGAAATTCTCAAGCCATCCTGGCCCATGGTATTAACAATCCCTTTTGTTCTCGTACCAAGCCTGCAAAGCGTCAATAATTCGCCCTGTTGCCTTGCCATCCCCATAGGGGTTATGCGCGATACTCATCTGACGATAGGCTTCTTCGTCGTCGAGAAGCCTCGTTGCCTCACCGGTAATTTTCTGAACATCTGTGCCAACGAGCTTCACGGTGCCGGCCTCAACTGCCTCAGGCCTTTCAGTGGTTTCCCGCATCACTAGGACCGGCTTGCCGAGTGACGGTGCTTCTTCCTGTACGCCGCCAGAGTCGGTCAGGATGATGTGAGCCCGGCTCATGAGATACACAAAGGGTAGATAGTCTTGGGGTGGCAGAAGATGAACGTTGGGTAGATCCGACAGGTTTTCCTCAACCGGGCCTTTGACGTTGGGGTTGAGGTGGACCGGGTAGACAATCTCGACATCTTGACGCTCTGCAAGCTGGCGCAACGCCTCGCAGATACGCTGGAAACCCCCGCCGAAACTTTCACGACGGTGGCCGGTGACTAGGATCATACGCCTCTCGGGATCAAGTCGTAACTCACTGGCGAAGGCGTTACTCTTCTCCTGATCGGCGTCGAGCAGGGCGACGACCTCATGGAGAGCATCGATTACCGTGTTTCCTGTAACATGGATACGAGAATCCGGCACTGCTTCATCCAGAAGAACACGGCGCGCCCGCTCAGTCGGGGCGAAGTGCAATTCCGAAATCGCACCGGCGACCTTGCGATTCACTTCTTCAGGCCAAGGCGAATAAATGTCATGGGTCCTAAGACCCGCCTCGACATGCCCCACTGGAATACGGGCATAATATGCTGCCAATGTTGCGGAGAGTGTCGTCGTTGTATCACCGTGGACCAGAACGACGTCGGGGCGAACCCGTTCAAGCACTGGAGCAAGACCGCTCAGCACGCTAGATGTGATGCCGGTCAGGTTTTGACCCGGCCGCATCAGATCGAGATCGTAATCGGGACTGAGTCTGAAAAGCTCAAGCACCTGATCCAGCATATTCCGGTGCTGGGCGGTCACGCACAGTCGCGCCTCGATTCCGGGCTGCCCCAACAGCCCCTTGATAACCGGGGCCATCTTGATGGCTTCGGGACGCGTACCGATTACTGTAAGGACCCGCATAGATTCGTTGCTTTCTGTTAATGGCATGTAAGCGGCGACTGCCTCCCACCCCGGGATCAGCTTGACGGGTTGAAGTTCCAGGGCAGGAGCATCGTCGATGCGGCATTATGGATGGCCGGCGGCGATGGCCTTGAGATAGGAGAAGGGAGAGACGCCGTTGATCTTTGCGGTCTCGATGAGCGACGCAATACGTCCCCAAGCACGCCCGCCTTCGCCGTGCCCGGCGAACAATGCGTTCTTTCTGTTCAGGGCGATTGGCCGGATGAGATTCTCGACGCTGTTGGAGTGGATCTCCACCCGCCTATCGTTCAGGAAGGTCTGCAGCCCGTCCCAGTGACGGCGGATGTAGGCAAGCGTACTTCGCCCCCTCTTGGATTTTCTGCACATGTTTCTGGCAGGTTTTCCAGCGTCTTTTTGGTGTCTTTGCTCCGGAGCGTTTGCGTCGACTTCCCGGACACTCCTCTGCAACGGCACCGACCAGTTTTCCGTCAATGACAAGACAGGCAGGGGAATCTGGATGAAAGGCATTGAGCCCCATAATGGCAGTCATGATTTCTCACCTTCCCTTCATGATTTTCTTGATAATTCGGTTTTCGTCTTGGCTGCGAGCAGGATCGTGCGCCCGTACATCTCGAGTGTTTGGTCGGCAATCGTGGCCGGTGAAAAAGCAGAGGCTGCCTGGCGCGCGCGCGCTCCCATTGTTGTGCGCAACAACGGATCGGCAAGCAACTTACCGATACGCTCCGCCATGGCCTCGTCATCTCCAACTGGCACGATGAAGCCCGCCTCGCCATAGCGGACATGCCGGGCCACATCGCCGACATCAGTGCTGACGACGGGGCGGGCCATGGCCATCGCTTCCCAGACGGAAACTGGCGAAGATTCAGCCACAGAGGAGCAGATATAAACATCGAGCTGCTTGAGCACGGGGCGCACATCGCTCCGCGCACCGATGAAGTGCAAACGGTCGAGCCCCAACTCATTGGCCAGATCCTCAAGGCGCCGATGGTATGCGCGCTGCCGTGGAAAGACCGGGCCGACGACAACTACATGCGGCGTATGGCCCAGAGCTCGCAGGCGTGCCGCTGCGCGGATCAGTGTCTCCAGCCCCTTGACCGGGTTGACGTTGGCGACCGTGCCGATTACGGGCCCATCGGCGGGCACATCCCGATCGCAGGGAAACTCCAGCTTAGGATCGAAATGCAGGGTATCGACGGTCGAGGGAATCACCGCTTGCGGTCGTTCACCCCTGATCTGGTCACCATAGTAATCCTGGGAGCGGTGCGAGGCGAAAATGAACCCACTTGCCAGGGGCTGCACGAGTTGAAACAACTGCCGCACCCACCCGGGCATGAGAGTGTCGTTGAGATGCCAGACTGCGGGGATACCCGCCAACCGGGCGGCGATCACTCCCTTGAATTGCCAGCTGCCACCCGAGACATGTACGACATCGACCCGATCGCTCCGGAAGAGGTGTGCGAGCCGCAGAACTTCCCAGGGAGAGAACAGCATATAGGCGAGCGCCGGGTGCCATTCCTTGGTGATGCGGGTGAGGGGCAGCGCACAGTAAGGTAAGCCATGAGCTTCGCACAACTTCCGGAACGGGTCGGAATTGACCCTCGGCATGACGATCAGCGTCTCCGCTCGATCCCCAAGCGCCGCCGCCACCCGCGCCATCCGCACCTGCGGCCCGCCGAGCTTGCCTTCTTCTATGACGTTTGCAACGCGCATGGTTAGGTCGCCACGACCAATGCGGTTTCGATGTCTGCCAACAGACGATGATTGAGCGTCTTCCAGTCGCGGCCCTCGACGCTCTTGCGCATGTCGGAGATGAGTTTCTCGCGCCTGTTTTGATCTTGGCACGCGCTTATTGCCTCGCTGATGGCCCGGCTGAAACTCTCGCCATCGTAACGCGCGACAAAGCCGTTTTCACCATGGCGTATCAACGCCCGCACGCCGTGACCGTCAGTCGCCACCGGCACCAGTCCTTGGCTCATGTATTCGACCACCTTGATGGGGTATGCATAGCGATAGTTCAGTACTTTTGGGTCGATGGGGCACAGGCCGATGTCACCATTTTGAAGGATTTCCAGAACCTTGGCATGGTCGATCCAGCCGTGGCGGACGATGCGCAGACCGCGCCGCTGTGCCTCTTTGCGAGCCGCCTCGATGGTGGCCACGGCGTCGTCATCTTCGCGGCCCACAAGGTGAAGGCAGGCCGATGGCCCCTCATAGCTGCGCGCCCAGGCCACGATCAGGCTGAGCCCCCGTTGCAGCTTCACGGGCCCGACATAACACACGGTGAATTCCTTTTCATTGCCGCTGCGCTTCTTGCCTGCTCGATCGTCCCGAATGCCCGGTCCACCGCTGAGCACAAGCCGGCACTCCCTCCTAGGCGCCGGAAGATGAGACAGTATTCCCGGGTGCATCCCGATCACCCAAACATCGGCCAGCCGCAGCATGCGTGACAGGGCGAGGTGCCATATTCCGCGCTTCAGAACGCGCCGCACGCCGCGGGAGCCGCTCCATGTCAGCGAGGGATGGTCGAAAAGGTCATAAACCCAGCGGCACGGCTCCATTAGGCGGCAGAGGAATCCCGCGATCATCGGGCGCGGCGCATAGATTGTGTGCACCACCACATCGCCGTCGGCGCCAAGACGGCGCGTCAGCCGCAGGCAGGTCAGCCACATTGAAAACCAGCGCCCGACCAAATGGACCTCGCGCACCTTGTCGCGCAGTGCATCAGGGAGTGGGCACGTAGTGACGACATACAGTGGATACGCCTCCGCCAGCGCCAGTACCCGCTGATACCCTATCTGGTTCGGGGCGTCGTTGACCTGACCGATAACGAGGATCGTAGAACAGAAATTAACCACTGGATTTAACTTTCCAAAACTCATTTTCAATTACTGCGAAATAAATTGAAAAAATGCTTATGAGCCATATTGAGGATCCTGTTGTTCCAAGCTGAAATGGAATGAGAAAAAGGAAAACGAGCGGCATTACAAACATCATCTTTTCCCGCGGGCTGTCCGCCCAAGTTTTTTTCAACCCAATACGAATGAAGCCGACAACCGCCAACGCGTAAAGAAATGACACTATCGCACCAAATTCAGTTAACATTTTTAGCGTAAGGTTGTGCACAGACGAATTTAACAGCTCTGGTGGTATCCAATTTCTGTACTCGAAGTAGATTCCATACCGGGCTGCGCCCTCAAAAAACTGGCCCCCTCCGACACCATAGATCAGAACACTTGGCTCTCTTAGAAGACTGATTGCACCAATATAGGTTTCCAGCCTGCCAACAGTCTCCAGATTTTGAAATCTTGAAAGTATTGTTAATGAGTCAGATTGCAAAATGATAAATATCATAAGTGGCATAGTGATAGCCGCAATCATGAAGAATAGGATTCCCTTACTCCTTTTTGCGCTTGGCTCCCTCATAAATGCGATCACAATAGATGAATTTACGAGAACAAAAAACAGAAGTCCGCTCCGAGACAAAGTTAACACGATAACGAGACCGGTCAGCGCAAAGACTGCCAAACTCAGAAAAACACGAGGCCTTCTGCGCAAAAAAAGAAAATGAGAAACGACAATAGCAGCTATGAGTTGATACACCTGTGCCAACACGTTTGGATTTCCAAAGGTTCCACTGACCCGCACAACCTGCCCGAATAAGGCGCTACGCTCTTCACCGGAGCCAAAGTATGAGGATATTATTCCAAAGTTTGACCATCCCGCCGATTGGGCCATCACGATGGGTGTTTCTACCAGCAAAAATAAAAACGCAAAAGTCACCAGAATATCGATCGTAACAGAAAAAAACCTGAAAATCAGTAGCGTAGTGAAGAAAACCATAAAGCCAAAAATATATGGGAGCGTTTCGTTGAGTTGTTCAATGCGGTCATCGCCTAGGAAGTGTAGAAAGAACATCAAAATTGGCACTATGGCATACGCTTTAGCTGCGTAGCTCAATCGTACTTTGCCATTCTGCAACGCCCACGAAGCGAAAAATAGAAAAAAGATGGGAATGATAAAAAAATAGGGCGTATAGAAATTCACTCCGAAAAGCCGTGGCGCAAGTGGAAGTGAAGCACTGGCAAGAATGGTCAGAACGCTCGCGCCCCCAAAAGTCCTATTTATTGCCTTTGACAAAACTATTCCCTGTAGCCCAGCAGGCGGTTAAGGAAACGCGCAGAAATGGTTGATAAACTTTTCTCATGTGTCGGTGCCTGCCTCTTCCAAGAGTTGTCGGCACAGATTACATCAAACCCTACGGTGTGTCTCGAAGGCGAGCCGCCTATCGCGTGGCTCTCGTGTACGTGGTTCTGTTCAGTCAAGGAAAAACGGCGTTCGATACGCTGCATCTCACCAGGTGGGTCGTCGCAGAATGCCTCATAGTATAGCAAGGCACGACGTCTGCGGCTGGTGAAGGCGAATGCTAGCAGACCGTTCAGTGTTGAGTGCATCCATGCCCGGAATGCTTCCTCGGCTACATCTTTCGGGGCTGGCGATAGTCCGGTTCGAGCCTTTATCTTCGAGGCAATAGCCTCGCCTCGTGGCCCCTTTGTCATTGAAGCGGAGACGGCACGACCGTCGCGCAACAAAGTAATGAGCCTGATGCTCTCCGGCGCGACAGCCTTCAGGATGTAATACTGATGCGTTTGTTTTGATGAATCAACGATCAAATTGACCTTTGCGACGCATGATATGGCCCGATAGACGCGAAGGCAATTCGCTCCAACCTCGAGCTCCCGCTTAAATGGCGGAAACAGTTTTGATGTCCACTTGGTCATGCGTGAACCGAAAAGCCTCACAAACAATCGAAACCAGGCACGCTGCCAACGGCCCAGCTGACTTCGCAAGGCGCTTTGGGCGAGGTCGAGTTCTGCTTCCTTCGATACGGCATGCCAGAACGAACACTCCGATACCGGAGCACCACATGCACATGTCTCCTGTGCGCCATCTTCCAGAACAATGCGAGCGTGACCTTTGGCAAACTGCGAGATTCGGTATAATTCGCCGCATGCGACGCCGCCGAAACGCCTGGCGAGGTAATCTTCGATTACTGTCGATCCAGAGCGGGATGCGCCTGCGATGTAGACTATGGAAAAACCAGTTTCAAACGTCATCGTTTCACCGTAGTAAGAACCGCCATGGCATGGCTATTGAGCGAAAGGTGCCGCCGCGCCATCCACCAGAGTCCGCTGTTCCAGAAGGCGAACGTCACGAACGTGGCAGCAGCCGCACCGAAAGCACCAAAAAGCGGGATTAATGCGAGATTCAGGGTCAAATTAGTGGCCGCTGCGAGGATCATGAAGCGGGCGACGTAACGTTCGAAACCTGTCATGTGCATGAGCATACCGATTGGTCCAAAACTCGCGTTCATGATCTGCGCCGCTATCAAGATCATGGTTGTAGGCCAACTGGCCGTGAAGTCAGGCCCGAACAGCCATCCAGTAAGAAATTCGCCGAAAAAAAACCAAGGAAGTGCCAGCACAAGGGCAAGGCCGGTCGATATGAGTGCTCCTCGGGTTAAGAGGCCTTGCAGCCTATCGAGGTCGCCCTGCCGATACAGCCGAGCATACGAGGGTGAGAACACAATACTGGATATCTGCAATCCAAACGCGCAGAGCATGCTGATCTGATACGCAATCCGATAGAGGCCGACGTCATCGGCAGGCCAGAAGACACCGATCATCAGGATGTCCGCATTATTGTTTATCTGGTTCATTCCTACGGCGACCGCCATCGCTAGCGCGGATTTCCAAAGCGATCCGCTCGAAACTGATCCGACAATTCCTTTGTGCGGTAGATGGACGGGACGGCGCTGCCACAAAAACACCGTCCCCAGAGCGAATGCCACCCCAACGGCAGCAAGCTGTATCGCCATAGCCGCGCTCGGCGTCGCGGGCACAGCCAACCCCAGCAGGAGCACCAGCACCAGCATAGTGCCAGGCTTCACGATCATCTCCGGCACCTGTGCTAGGACCACGTGCTGCAATCCGCGCAGCGCCCCGGCCCGCAAAGCACTGAAAGCCAGCAAGGGGACGAGGGCCAAAGCGAGGCCATAGGTCCAAAGTTGCTCGCCAGCCATTCCGCCACGCAGGAAGAACAGCGTGGTGGCTCCGAATGTCAAGACGACCAGCGAAAACAGCGCGGCCCCGCGTCCGGCCCATCTCCAGACTGCGCGCATATGCGCCCAGTCCTCGGACACCGCGGCAGTCGCCGTCTCGCGCATCACGAGGTTGGGCAGTCCGAATTGCACCATGATCGAGCAGACCGAGGCGATCACGAAGGCCGTGGAGTAGAGGCCGTACCCGTCCGCCCCGAGCGTGCGCGCCAGCACCACTGCGACGGAAAAACCAAGCCCGGCATTGGCGACGCGCAGGCCTGCGCTTCCCAGTAAGGAACGGCTGAGGCGAGTGGTCACGGTGCGCCAGCCACTTGTTGTTCGACCTCATACCCCAAGCCTCGCATTGCCCCGAGATATCCGTCCTCGCTGAGCGCGGCCTCGGCGTCGGGCGTGAAATGCCTGCGCCATCCGCCCAGCGCCCCTTCGCGCACGAAAGAGATCTCTGCATTGTCCGGCCGGGCTTGCTCCGCCGCCTGCTTCACCTTGGAAAACAGGTGTCGTTCGGCAACTTCCGCAGCCTTCTCATGAGCCAGCGAGTGGCCGGTGAGTGCCTGAACAACGCGCGCCAGTTCACTTGGTGTGTCGGCGCGCAACGCCTCATAGCTTGTATGCACCACATCCTTCCGGCCAATCCAGACCTTGGCAAATTGCGGCCAGCTAAAACTGGGACTGATTGGGGTGTGTGTAACGAAACGGACAAACGCAGGCAGGTTGGCGCGAATATTCGTGTAATCGCTAAACGGACGACGGGTCTTCATCAGGTCAACCAAGGCCTTGTTAGCGTGTTCATTAACGAAGTAGCAGTGGAAATAGAACGACACCAGCAGATCGCGCGGATCGCGCCACATGACGACGGTGTTGGTCAGGCCGATGGGAGAAAGGAAATGGCCATGCGTTATGCTGCGCTCAAGTCGGATCGGCTGGTTGCGGCGAAACGGAAGGTCAAGCGCGTCGGATAGCATCTGCGCAAGCCAGGTTCCTCCGGATTTGGGAAACTCATTGACCAGATAATATGGGGCTAAACGCGAAAACAGACGTACATAAGCCTTGTGCCGCGCTGCCATGATCTTACCACTCCTGCGCTCAAGAAGGGGCATGATCAGACAAGCACCTTCCGCTCAAGCAGGTAGCGTGTGAGCTCGGTACGAGTCATTGCCGCCTCATGCGCTGAATTGTAAGGCCGGTCGGGGCGCAGACAATCATGCAGATGCGCATACTCGTCGGCCTGTGAATCCGCAAAGGCTGACAGGGTGACGAAAAAGTCTCCTTTTTCCCAAGTCCTACGCACTTCCTCGTCATTCATCAGTTCTTCATACATTTTCTCGCCCGGCTTAGCGCCGATTTCAACGATATCGATATTTCGGTCGCCGGCGAGTTGGTCACGCATGACATGGGCGATGTCCTCGATTCGGGCAACCGGCATCTTTGTGACTAGGACCTCTCCCCCAACAGCAAGCCAGACCGAATCCAACACCAATGCTGCCGCTTCGCTCAGGGTCATGATGAACCGCGTCATCCGACGGTCGGTCAACGTGATCGGCCCTCCGGCTTCAATCTGCCGCCGAAACAGCGGCACCACCGAGCCACGCGAGCCCAGCACGTTGCCAAATCGGGTTGAGGCAAAAATGGTCCCCAACTCGTTGCCGCCCCGGCTGGCTAGCGGCTTGCCGTAGGTTTCGGCCGCCGCCGTCATCAGGCGTTCGCCCATCAGTTTCGATGTTCCCATTACGTTGGTGGGGTTCACAGCCTTGTCGGACGAGGTGAACAGAACGCGCTCGACCCCACTGGCGAGGGCTGCGTCAATCACGTTCTGGGTTCCCAGGATATTGGTCTGGATGGCCTGGTTTGGACTGTCCTCGCACAGCCCGACATGTTTTAGGGCGGCAGCGTGCAGCACGATGTCTACGCCCCGCATTCTTAGCTTTAGAGCGTCCAGATCTCGGATGTCGGCGAGGTGGCCAGAAACCTTGCCCGTGGAGCGGTACTTCTCGATCTGGAAGAACAGCTCGGTTTCGTTGTTGTCTACACAAACGACGTGTTCGGTCGGACCGGCCACAAGCTGACGCACCAACTCGGCTCCGACCGTACCGCAGGAACCGGTGACAAGAACGGTCTTGCCTTTGAACTTTTCGATGCTCATCAGCTCCACCTCACCCGTGGCATGATCCGGTCGGTTACGATGTCGTCCTTGTGCGCGATGATGCGCTCCAGCATTCCAGCCAGCACTTCATCGGTCATGAAATGGGGCTTCAGACCCAACTCCTTCAGGCCGGAATAAACCGGGTTGTAGTAGTGCTCCTCCATTTCCTTACGGGGATTGGGGATGGACTTAATCTCAACATTCAACTCCATCCCGTCGCCAACCTTCTTCACCCGCTCGGCCAGTTCATTGACCGTGAATGTTTCGGTCAGCTGGTTGAAAATGCGCAGTTCACCCTTGTCAGCCGGATTTTCAGCCGCAAGCCGTACACATTGCAGCGTGTCGCGAAGGTTGAGATAGCCGCGGGTCTGACCGCCACCGCCATAGACAGTGAGCGGAATGCCCGCCACGGCCTGGACAAGAAACCGGTTCACGACGGTGCCGAAGATGTCGTCATAGTGGAAATTGGGCACCAGCGCAGGATCGAGATCGGCCTCGTCCGTCGAGAGGCCGTAAACCGGCCCCTGCATCAGATCGGTTACGCGGAGCCCATAGGTGCGCACGTAGAACCACAGCAGATCGGTATCGAGAACTTTTGTGGTGTGGTAGAGTGAACCCGCGGCGCGCGGAAACAGAAACCTGTCCTTGCGTCCCCTGTGCTCGATCTCGATCCAACCTTCCTCGATGTCGATATTGGGCGTGCCGTATTCTCCCATCGTGCCCAGCTTGACGATATGGCAATCGGGTACGATGTCCTTCACCGCCCAGATGCAGTTGAAGGTGACATCCAGGTTGTTGCGGAACGTCTCCCTTGCTTCCTGAAAACCGCGCATGGAATACGGGGCCGAGGGTTGTTCGGCGTAATGCACGATCACGTCCGGATCGGCTTCGCGCACTATCCCGAACATCTGCTCGGCTTGGCTCAGATCGGCTATCCTGACCGCTATCTCGTGGCCTGAAACCGCCTTGAAGACCCGGGCGCGCTGGCTCAGGCTCGGCGTCGCAATCAGCGCCTCGCTGTCGGTCGCCTCGGCAATGCGCCGGCGCAGGTAATTGTCGGCCACCGTGACCTCATGCCCCGCTGCAGCAAAATCCATTGCGGTCGGCCAGCCGAGATAGCCGTCTCCTCCTAGAATCAGAACCCTCATCTTCTTATCCCTTTCCAACAAATCCCTATCAGTCCCCAAGGAAGAACCGGACGGTCCGGCGAAGCCCGTCGTCCAGATTCATTTCCGCGTGCCAGCCGAGCCGTTCGCGCGCCCGGCTGGTGTCGGAGTAATTACGCGCCACGTCGCCGGTTCGGCGTTCGCCGTTGAACCATCGCGCCTCAATTCCCGCTTCCTCTCGAAGCGCGGAAACCAGCTTTTCGGTCAGTTCACCAACCGTGGTTTCGCGCGATGTGGCAATCTGGAACACGTCACCGCCGATGCCGGGGCGCGTCGCGGCAGCGTGTATGGCGCGGATGAGGTCGTCGATATGGATGAAATCCCGGGTCTGCGAGCCGTCGCCATAGATCTCCAGAACCTCACCGGCGAGCGCCTGCTTGATGAACTTGGCCACCACCGAGGCCTTGCGGGTCGAGCCCTCGCCATAGACATTACCGAAACGCAGAACGACCGTCTCGACCCCGAACGAATGGAAATAGGCCGAGCAATAGCCCTCGCCGGCCAGTTTCGAGGCACCATAGGGTGAGGCCGGATGTGGCGCCATTTCCTCGTGCAGGGGCGGCATCTGCACCCCCAGCGGGGCGCCCGACGAGGCAAAGACGAACCGCCCTACCTCTGCATGGCGGGCCGCCTCAAGCATGTTGAGCGTTCCGATCACGTTGGTCTGACAATCTGCCCGCGGATCCTCGACCGAGGGCGCCACGCCGGTATTCGCGGCCAGATGGACGATTACGTCGGCACCCTGGCTGGCGGCAAGCGCCCGCTCGGCGTCGAGAATGTCGGCTTCGATCAGTTCGACGCCATCGCGCCAGTTCGCGGGATCGTCCAGTGCTTCGCCCTCCCCATAGGCGGTGACGGCGGCCAAGTCATCCCGGGTGCCGACCGATAGATTGTCATAGACGCGAATCCTGTGGCCGCCTTCGGCCAGAAGTCGCGTGATCAGCGCGCGCCCGATGAAGCCGCAGCCGCCTGTGATGAGCCAGTTCATTTGATGTGCCTCGGTTCTTCTATGATTACTGCCCCCGCGCCTGCACCTGAAAACGGCACCTCGGAAGCCATGAACAGTGATTGGGTTGCGCCGTGGGCGAGCACGTCACACACCACCCTGGGCAGATGATCGGGCGATGTCACGAACAGGACTGCCCGGTTTCGGGAATGGTCGAGCGCATGGCGGACCTCGTCGGCCGTTTTGTACGCACGGCCGATATTGGTTACTCCCGCCTCTTCATACAACGCGCGGTTTTTTGGGTCGCTCGCGTCATCGGCAATGATAGTCAGGTCGAGCTCTTTGGCTATTGCCTGTGCCCTTGCCAAACGTCCGGACCGGGTGCCATCACCAAGCATCACATCGCGCCAATTCGCCATCCGGCTCGAATAGGAATGGACGAACACGAATTCCAGTTTACGAATAGGTTCTGCATCCATATGGCTTTGTTGCATAAATCGGGTGATGGGTAGACTTCCCCCTTCCCCGGACGGACTTATCCTGCGGGCACGGTGACAGGTATGCCAAGGGCGGTATAACGGTTGAGCACCGCGATGCGGACTTGGATTTCCGCGACCTGCCGGTCGAAGTCCCGCGCCATCAGGCTTTGCCCCATCAGTTTCACACAATGCATCTTGCTCTCGACGCGACTTCGGCGATGGTACCCGCTCCACCGTCGCCAGATGGCGCGCCCGAGGTATCGCGAGGCATTGACCGCTTCGTTCCGGGCGATGGCCCCCGGGGTCGTGGGCTTCCAGGGTTTGGCATTCTTTCGCGGGGGTATGACGGCGTGGGCATTCCGGGCAGCAATCGCGTCGTGGCATTTGCGCGTGTCACAGGCCCGTCGGCGGTTACGGACCCGATGTCCTGATCGGGCGGAATCTGGTCGAGCAACGCGGGCAGCATCGGCGCGTCGCCGACATTGCTGGTGGTGACCTCGACGGCCCGAACCT
>WFTU01000423.1 GCA_015485375.1 Paracoccaceae bacterium
CCTGAAGGCGGCGCACGCGGCCCATGTTGCGTTTGCGTCGTGCGGAAATGCCCTCGACGGCCCAGCGGCCCTCGGCCTTGATCAGCCGGTCGAGTTTATGGCGTTGCAGGTCCTCTTCCTCGAAGGTCTTGTCGCGCCAGCTTTCGAAATGTTCGAACCCTTTATCGAGACGCCGCACCTGGCCGCGATCGACCCAGAGCGTCGTGCGCGTGAGGTTACGCAGAAAGGCGCGGTCGTGGCTGATGATGACGTAGGCCTGGCGGGTGGTTTTCAGGTGATCCTCCAGCCAGCCGATCGCCTCGATATCGAGATGGTTGGTCGGCTCGTCGAGCAACAGCAGCTCCGCATCGCTCGCCAGCAGTTTCGCCAGAGCAGCGCGGCGCCGTTCACCACCGGAGGCCTGTTCGGGTGCCTGTTCGGGGTTGAGCTTGATCCCCTCCATCGCGATCTCGACCTTGTAGTATTCGGACGAATCGAGGCCGGAGATCGTGTAATCGCCAAGGGTTGCGAAACCGCTCAGGTCGGGATCCTGCTCCATATAGGCGACGGCGGTGCCGGGGCGCAGAAACACCTCGCCCGCGTCGGGTTCGACCAGACCCGCCATGATCTTCAGCAGGGTGGATTTGCCGGAGCCGTTGCGCCCGACCAGACAAATCCTCTCGTTTGCGTGGATCGACAGGTTCAGCCCCTCGAACAGCGGGTTGCCGCCAAAGGTGAGCGTGATTTCGGACAGGGTCAGGATCGGAGGTTGTGCCATGCGCGTTCTATCGCCGTTGCGCCGCGACAGGTCAAGGCGTTAGGCTCCCCGAAACAGGAGAATCGCATGTTCAAGGGTCCGCTCAGTCGCTCAATCGCGCAAACGTTCCAGCCTCCGGTGATGGAGGCGCGCCGCTGGCTTGACGGGGTGGAATTCCCGCCGGAGCGCCCGTTGCTGAACCTGTCGCAAGCCGCGCCGGTCGATCCGCCCCCTGCCCCCTTGCGCGAGGCGATGCGCGCGGCGATTACCGAGGACGACAGCCATATCTACGGTCCGGTTCTGGGCCTGCCCGCCTTACGCGCCGAGATCGCGCAGCAATGGTCGCGGGATTACGGTGGTGGTATCCGGCCCGAACAGGTGGCGATCACGTCGGGCTGCAATCAGGCATTCAGCGCGGCGATTGCCACTGTTGCCGCGCCGGGCGAGGCGGTGATCCTGCCGACGCCGTGGTATTTCAACCACAAAATGTGGCTCGATATGGCGGGGGTCGAGGCGCGTCTACTTCCCTGTGGCGTGGACATGCTGCCCGACCCCGATGCCGCGCGGGCGCTGATTGACGATAAAGTGAAGGCTATCGTGCTGGTCACCCCCAACAATCCCACCGGTGCCGAATACCCCGACAGCCTGTTGCATGCATTCGGCAGGCTGGCGCGCGAACACGGGCTGGCGTTGATACTGGACGAGACCTACCGGAATTTCCACAGCGGCTCCGGCGCGCCGCATACGCTGTTTACGGATAAAAACTGGCCGGATGAAATTATCCACCTGTATTCGTTTTCCAAAGTGTTCCGCCTGACCGGCCATCGCGTGGGGGCGATGATTGCCTCGCCAGAGCGGCTGGCGCAGGTGGAAAAATTTCTCGATACGGTTGCGATTTGTCCCAACCAGATCGGGCAAAAGGCAGCGTTATACGGCCTGCGAAACCTGTCGCAATGGGTGGCAGGCGAGCGGGACGAGATTCTGGATCGCCGCGCCGCGGCGGCCGAAGGATTCGAAAACCTCGAAGGCTGGAAACTGCTGGGGTGCGGGGCCTACTTTGCCTATGTCGAGCATCCTTTCGACATGCCTTCCGATGTTCTGGCGCAGCGCTTCGTCAGGGAACAATCGCTGCTGTTGTTGCCCGGCACAATGTTCGCGCCGACAATGGATCAGGGTGGCGACGGCAGCGCGGAAAAACAGCTGCGGGTCGCCTTTGCCAATGCGGATCGGGACGGTCTGGCGGAAATGTTCCGCAGACTGGCGGCATTTCGGCCATAGCCCTTGTATCCGCCCCGTTACCGGCCTAAAAACTTGCGA
>WFTU01000424.1 GCA_015485375.1 Paracoccaceae bacterium
ATTTTCGGGTTGGCCACGGGGCGGTCGGCGTCGGTAAAGGCGACGGCACCGGCGTCCTGCAGAAAACCGATCTCGGCCATTTCCTGCCCCTCGCGGCCCTTGGTAAGGGCGGCCATCGGCAGGACATTGACAGGCGAGATTTCGCGGGCGCGGCGGATGAAGAAATCCAGAATTTCCGGCGTATCAATCGCGGGCGTGGTGTCGGGCCGTGTGACCATGGTGGTGACGCCGCCTGCCGCCGCTGCCAGTCCGGCGGTACGGAAACTTTCCTTGTGCCGCTCGCCCGGCTCGCCGATTTTCACGCCTATGTCGATGATCCCGGGGGCGAGGCACTTGCCGCCGCAGTCGATGCCGTCGGTATCGGGCGGCAGGATTTCGGCGATGCGGCCGTTTTCGATGCGGATCGCGCCGGAGGTTTCGGTTCCGGCTTCGGGGTCGATCAGGCGGGCGTTGGTCAGGATGGTCATGCCGTGTCCCTCCGCAGGTTTTGTGTCAGCAACTCCATCGCCGCCATGCGCACGGCCACGCCCATTTCCACCTGTTCCTGAATGACGGAGCGGTTGATGTCGTCGGCCAGCGTGCCGTCGATTTCCACGCCGCGGTTCATCGGGCCGGGGTGCATGACGATGGCGTCGGGTCTGGCATTGGAGAGCTTGGCTTCGTCCAGCCCCCAGCGGTGGTAGTATTCGCGCTCCGACGGGATGAAACCGCCGTCCATGCGCTCCTTTTGCAGGCGCAGCATCATGACCACATCGGCCCCCTCCAGCCCTGCGGCCATGTCGTCCGTGACCTCCACGCCGAGCTTGTCCACGCCCGAGGGCATCAGGGTTTTCGGCCCGACCAGCCGCACGCGGTTTTCCATTTTGCCGAGCAGGAACATGTTCGATCTGGCCACGCGGCTGTGGGCAATATCGCCGCAAATCGCGATGGTCAGGCGGTGCAGCCGGCCCTTGGAGCGGCGGATGGTCAACGCGTCCAGCAGCGCCTGCGTCGGGTGTTCGTGCCGCCCGTCACCCGCGTTCAGCACCGCGCAGTTGACCTTTTCCGACAGCAGTTGCACCGCACCGGAGTGGGGGTGGCGCACGACCAGCAGGTCGGGGTGCATGGCGTTGAGGGTCAGGGCGGTGTCGATCAGCGTCTCGCCCTTTTTGATCGAGCTGGCCTGCATCGCCATGTTCATTACATCGGCGCCAAGGCGTTTTCCGGCAATCTCGAAACTCGCCTGCGTGCGGGTGGAGTTCTCGAAAAACATGTTGATTTGCGTCAGGCCGGACAGAACATCGAGGTGCTTGTGCTGTTGCCGGTTGAGATCGGCGTATTTCTCGGCCAGATCGAGGATGGTAATAATATCGGTCTGGGAAAGCTGTTCGATCCCGAGGAGGTGGCGATGGGGGAACAAGGCAAGCGACTCCTGTGCTGTTTGGAGGGTTATAGCAGGGATTTCCGGTGGAACAAGCGCGCGCGGTTGGATAGGGTGGCCGCATGAGTATTTCGCCCGAAGAATATGCCGAAGCACTGGCCTGCCTTGCATGGCAGATCGAACTGGGCGCCGACGAGGCGATCGGGGAAGCGCCTGTGAATCGTTACGAGGAGGTCGCGACGCCGCGGGCGGCTCCGGTGGTCGAGCGGGTGGCAGTTGCGCGCGAACCTGCCGAACCCGCCGTTCCCGACACTGCAGCTATCGCTGCGGCCTGCACTTCGCTGGACATTCTGCACGCAGCGATCGAGGCGTTCGAAGGCTGTGATCTGAAACGCGGCGCGCGCAATACGGTTTTCTCGGACGGCAACCCGCAGGCGCGGGTGATGGTGGTGGGCGAGGCGCCCGGACGGGACGAGGACCGCATCGGCAAGCCCTTTGTCGGGCGCTCGGGGCAATTGCTCGACCGGATGCTGGCGGCGATCGGGCTGGACCGTATGGCGGAGGATCCGGCGCAGGCGGTCTATATCACCAATGTCCTGCCGTGGCGGCCGCCGCAAAACCGCGATCCGTTGCCGGAAGAAAAGGCGATAATGAAGCCGTTTCTGCTGCGCCACATCGAACTGGTGAAACCGGCAGCTTTGTTGATGGTCGGCAATCCGGCAAACCAGACGTTGCTGGACACCGCGCAAGGGGTCACGCGGTTGCGGGGCAAGTGGCACGAGGTGTCGGGCATTCCGGCGCTGCCGATATTCCACCCCGCCTATCTGCTGCGCACACCGGCAAAGAAACGCGAGGCATGGGCGGATTTGCTGATGCTGAAAGACAGATTGGAGAACGGGTAGATGTCCCATATCGATGCAAGTGAAAAACGTGAATTCATTCCGGTGCGGATTGCGGTGCTGACTGTTTCCGACAGCCGCTCGCTGGCGGATGACCGATCCGGCGATACGCTGGTCAAACGGCTTGAAGCGGCGGGGCATATTCTGGCGGACCGCGCCATCCTGAAGGACGAGCG
>WFTU01000425.1 GCA_015485375.1 Paracoccaceae bacterium
TGCCCGTTATTACCGGTTTTCCATCTATCATACGCACCGCCAAAGCCCCGCGCCGGCGAAGTTGCGTGGCATCAACGACCCGACACGCACCTTCGGGCGCATCTGCCCGTGCCAGAACCATCAATGTACCGGCGCGGCAATATGGTCGAACCTCCTCGCGGTTTTTCCCCGAATAGACCACGAGCCGCCATCCGGAAACCGTGGCGATTGCAATACGACCGTCAATCCGGAACCCTTCCCGCGCACTGGCCTGCATTTGCGTCGCCCCGTCGCCGTCATTTTCCAGCCAGATACGCGCGGAATAGCCATCGCCACGCCCCTTGTTGAACACCCTTCCCTCTTCGCGCAGTATTCCGGCAAGTTTTCCGCTCCCGGACACCAGAACTTCCGGACGATCGGACAGGCCCCACAGCATCAGGGCAGCAGCGAACACTGATGCGCCCGTCCATCGGCCCCGACCTTGCCAGAGAACAAAGAACACCATTCCGCTGACCATAAGGACAAACACCGCAACGGGTGCTGAAGGCACCAGAACGACGGCATCCTCCCGCGCGGCAAAATATCCGGCAACCGCCAGTATCCAGCCGACCCCCTTGCCCAATATTGCGAGGGCCGGCCCCTCCAGACCGAAGGGAACCAGCACCCCCGCGATCACCGCAGCGGGCATTATCACCATCCCCATCACCGGAACTGCCATCAGGTTCGCGAGCAACCCAACCTGCGAAATCTGGTTGAAATAGTAGGCCGAAACCGGCGCTGTCGCCGCCCCCGCCACTCCCGAGGTGACAAGCAAAGCAACAAGCGGGCGCATATAGCGCCACCAACCACGCCCCAGCGCCCCCCGGAACCGGTTATTCCGGAGCCCGTCATAGGCGACGATCAGTGCCGAGGTCGCGGCAAACGACATCTGGAAGCCGGCCTCCAGCAGGCTATAGGGCTTGAGGAGCAGGACAATCAGAGCCGCCAGCGCCACCGCGCGCATGGTAAAGGCGGGACGGTCCAGCACCACCGCCATCAAGACCACCACAGTCATGACAAATGCCCGCTGCGTGGCGACATTCGCCCCCGACAGGACGAGATACCCCGATCCCGCCAGTATGGCCGCAACGGCAGCGATTTTCTTGACCGGAAACCGGAGCGCGAATGCCGGAACCAGAGCCAGCCCTCCGCGCAGCACTGCAAACACAAACCCGGAGAGCAACCCCATATGCAAACCGGAAATCGCCAGCAGATGCGCCAGATTCGTGCGCCGCAAGCGCTCCATCACCTCCGGATCAATCGCCGAGCGGTCGCCGGTCAGAATGGCAGCCGCAAAAGCCCCTTCCTGCCCGGGGATTCGCGCACGAATACCGTTTGCAATCGCCATGCGCGCCCTGAATATCAGCATCCGCATCCCAGCCTCCTGCAAAGGTCCGGCGCGCAGGACCGGATTGCGCGTATAGCCGACCGCCCCCAGTTGCATGAACCACGCCATCCTGCGAAAATCGAAACCACCCGGTTCCACCGGCGCACCGGGCGGGGCAAGGCTGCCGGTGGTTGCAATCCGCCCGCCTGCCTCCAACACCCCGTTCACCACAAGGCCCTGAAGGGATATCCGGATACGCTCCGGCGTATCCGTTGTCCCGACATCCGGCAGATACACCTGATCCAGCAGTACCCGTGGTGCATTGCTGGCGGATCGGTCAATTCCGATGATCCGCCCCTCAATCGGTCCGTAGTATCGCCACTTCAATACCGGAGCGGACACCAGTTCGGTTCTGAGCGCACTATAGCCAAATCCGCCAAGTCCGAGCGCCACTACCCCCGTTATGCTCAATCGCACAACACCTGTCCCCCGCAACATCCAGAGCACGCTGCCCATCACAATCGCAATGCCGGCCAGCCATACTGGCGGTTCGCGACCAAGGGAAAAATACGCTCCGATTCCCAGACCGAAAAACACCGGAATCCACAGAAAAAAGTGCGGGCGCTGGACTTCCAGCGCATTGATACAACGCGAAATCGGCACCGCCCTTGTTCTCCACACCAATAATGGCCTAAAAGCCTCGCGATCCTATCCGAATTCCGGTTATCAAAAGGTTAAATCCATGTCCGACGTCGTCACCCGCTTCGCCCCCTCGCCCACCGGTTTTCTGCATATCGGCGGCGCACGTACCGCGCTGTTCAACTGGCTGTTTGCCCGCCACAACGATGGAAAATTCCTGCTGCGGATCGAGGACACGGACCGCGCGCGCTCGACTCCCGAAGCGACCGAGGCAATTTACGAGGGGCTGCGCTGGCTCGGCCTCGACTGGGACGGCGAACCGGTCAGCCAGTTCGAAAGCGCCGGCCGGCATGCCGCCGTTGCCGCCGAGATGCTGGCCAACGGCACCGCTTATAAATGCTATGCGACCAAGGAAGAAATCGATGCCTTCCGCACCAAGGCCCGCGAGGAAAAGCGCCCGCCGCTGTTCCGCTCGCCATGGCGCGATGCGGATCATGCCGACGCGCCGGATGCGCCCTATGTTGTGCGCCTGAAGGCCCCGCGCGACGGCGAAACCGTTGTGGACGACAAGGTGCAGGGCCGCGTGACGTGGAAAAACAATACGCTGGACGATCTTGTACTGCTTCGCTCCGATGGCTCCCCGACCTATATGCTGGCGGTGGTGGTGGATGACCACGATATGGGCGTCACCCATGTTATCCGCGGCGACGACCACCTGACCAACGCGGCCCGCCAGACCCTGATCTATCAGGCCATGGGCTGGGACCTGCCGGTTTTTGCGCATATTCCGCTGATCCACGGACCGGATGGTGCGAAACTCTCCAAACGCCACGGCGCTCTGGGTGTGGAGGCCTATCGCGACATGGGCTATCCTCCCGAGGCGATGCGCAACTACCTCGCGCGTCTTGGCTGGAGTCACGGGGATGACGACTTTTTCACCACCGAACAGGCCATCGAGTGGTTCAACCTCGAAAGTATCGGGAAATCTCCGGCACGATTCGATTTCAAGAAGCTGGAGAACCTCTCGGGCCAGCACATCCGCGCGATGGAAAATTCCGAATTGCTTGCCGGACTTGAAAGTTTTATTGCATCGCAACATCGTGATCCGCTCTCGAATACCGATCGCGAGATGTTTATGCAGGTTATGGACAGCCTGAAGGAACGCGCCAGGACTTTCCCGGAATTACTTGATATGGCGTATTTTTTCCTTGGATCGCGCCCGTTCGAACCGGACGAGAAGGCGAAGAAATTCCTCGATACGGTATCCCGTGGTATGCTGAATAGATTGACTTCGCGGTTGCGAGATGTTAGCTGGACACAAGAAAATCTGGAGGCGGAAGTCCGTGAATTTGCCGAGGCCGAAGGGCTGAAACTCGGCAAGGTCGCACAGCCCCTCCGGGCGGCCCTGACAGGTCGAACCGTGTCGCCGAGCGTCTTCGAAATGATGGTGCTGCTCGGAAAAGATGAAAGCATCGCACGGCTGGAGGATGCCTCACGCTGACCCTGCATAATTCGCAGGCGGTAAGGGCTTCTTTACGGTTCGCGATTATATGCAAAGCGCCCCGCCAACCGGTCGGGCCAAGGTGAGGTAGACTATGACATCCGAAAAACCCAACGCGACCCTGTCCTTTGACGATAAATCCCTGGAACTGCCGATGCGCAGCCCTTCTCTGGGGCCGGATGTTGTCGATATCCAGAAGCTTTACGGTCAGGGCGGAATTTTCACCTATGATCCCGGGTTTACCTCGACCGCATCCTGTGAATCCGCGATCACCTATATCGACGGTGACAAGGGAGAGCTGCTGTATCGCGGCTATCCCATTGACCAGCTCGCGGAGAAATCGCACTTCCTCGAGGTTTGCTACCTGTTGTTGTACGGTGAACTACCGAGCGCCGAGCAGCTCAACGAATTCATCCCGCGCGTGACCCGCCACACCATGCTGCACGAGCAGATGGCCTATTTCTATCGCGGTTTCCGTCGTGACGCGCACCCGATGTCGATCATCTGCGGTGTGCAGGGGGCCATGTCGTCTTTCTATCACGACTCCACCGACATCAATGATCCGTGGCAGCGCGAGGTCGCGTCGATCCGCATGATCGCCAAGATGCCGACTGTTGCCGCATGGGCCTATAAATACTCCATCGGCCAGCCGTTCATCTATCCGCGCAACGATCTGGATTATGCTTCCAACTTCCTGCACATGTGTTTCGCCGTTCCGGCCGAGGAATATGTGGTCGATCCGATCATCGCCCGCGCCATGGACCGGATTTTCACGCTGCATGCGGATCACGAGCAGAATGCCTCCACCTCCACCGTCCGTCTGGCCGGTTCGTCGGGTGCCAATCCGTTTGCCTGTATCGCGGCCGGCATTGCCTGCCTCTGGGGTCCGGCACATGGCGGCGCCAACGAGGCGGCACTCAACATGCTGCGCGAGATCGGCACCGTGGACCGCATTCCGGAATACATCGCCCGCGCCAAGGACAAGAGCGACCCGTTCCGCCTGATGGGCTTTGGCCACCGCGTCTATAAAAACTTCGACCCGCGCGCCAAGGTGATGAAACAGTCGGCAGACGAGGTTCTCGGTCTGATGGGGATCGAGAACAACCCGACCCTGCAGGTTGCCAAGGAACTGGAGCGCATTGCGCTGGAGGATCCGTATTTCATCGAGAAAAAACTCTATCCGAACGTCGATTTCTATTCCGGTATCATTCTGGACGCGATCGGCTTCCCGACCTCGATGTTCACACCGATCTTCGCCCTTGCGCGCACCGTCGGCTGGATTTCGCAGTGGAAGGAAATGATTGCGGATCCGACCCAGAAAATCGGCCGTCCGCGCCAGCTTTATACCGGCGCCAAACACCGCGACTATGTGGACGTCGAAAACCGCTGATACAAAAACGCCGGAGCAAACCTCCGGCGTTTTTATTTTACGAACTCCAGAACCGAGCGGGCAGCCCGTAAGCCCGGTGGCTCCCCACCCTGCCCCAGCGCCTGCATGGTGGCGCGCATGGCATCGTGCTGCTCTGCACCGGCTTGCGGCTCCGCCAGCAAACGGTGGATCGCCGGATAGATCGTATCGGCGCGACAGTCCCCGAACAGGAACTCCGGCACAACCCGCGTATCCGTCACGATGTTCACAAGCGTCACCGTAGAAATCAACGCCATCCGCTTGGTCAGGTAGGCGGTGATCGGGTTCATGTCATAGGCAATCACCATCGGCACATCCGCCGCCGCCAGTTCCAGCGACACCGTCCCCGAGGCAGCCAGCGCGGCCGAGCTGGCGGCATAACACGCCCGCTTCTCCGCTTCCGCCTCATCGGGCGGCACTCCGCGCGGGTCAAGGATATCCACATCCAACCCCGCAAACATTTCATGCAGCGTATCCACACGATTCGCCACGGAGGGAATAACCACCTTCAAATCCGGTATTTCCAACCGCAACCGCTGCACAACATCGCGAAACACCGGCCCGATCCGCGCAACCTCCCCCGCACGCGAACCCGGCAAAACCATCAACACCGGCTGATCCGCCCCGATACCCTGCACAGCCCGAAAAGCCGCGACCGCATCGGCATCAGGCTGCGGCTCCGCCACGACCGGATGCCCGACAAAATCCGCCGACATGCCCGCGGATTCCATATACGGCGGCTCGAATGGCAAAAGTGTCAGCACATGATCGACCGACAGTGCCATCTTCGCTGCCCGTTTCGGTCGCCACGCCCAGACCGAGGGCGCCACATAGTGTATCACCGGAATGTCCGAGATGTCCTTGACCTTGCGCGACACCCGCAAACAGAAATCTGGGCTATCAATGGTAATCAATGCGGTCGGTTGAAACCCGACGACAGCCTCCGCCGCCTCGCGCACCCGCCGCAGAAGTTGCGGCAATTTCGGTAACACCTCGGCAATACCCATGACCGAGAGTTCCTCCATCGGGAACAGACTCTCCAGCCCCTGTGCCTCCATCAACGGCCCGCCAATACCGGCAAATTCCACCGCTGGCACCAGTTCTTTCAGCCCCGCCATAAGCGCCGCGCCCAGCCGGTCACCCGAGGGCTCGCCTGCAATGATGAAAAACTTCGGCGCCGGAGTCATTCCTCTGCCCTGCACCACAAAAACAGTCCCAGACGATCTGCCTCGGCCAGTGTTTCCGCCAGCCCCGGAACCATTACTCCACCGGCAGCGATGGCGATACCCCCCAACCCCGCCGCATGCGCCTTGCGAACCGTTTCAACACCGATCACCGGCAAATCCATCCGACGGTCCTGCTGCGGTTTCGGCGCCTTGAACAAAACCCCGCGTCCGTTCTTCGGATTTGGCCGTACATTTTCTGTCCGCGCCACAAATTCCAGCATCCGGTCGGTGCCCTGCAACGTCTCGAGCCCCAAACACAGCCCCTGAACCACAACCGCGCCCTGCCCGACATCCAGCTCACCCAGTTTTCGCGTCAACTCCGCAGCCCGCACCACATCACTGCGATCCATGGCGGAGGGCTGAATCTCTCCCAAAACGCCCGCGCGGGGCAGAAGCGTTGGCATCACCGAATGCGCCGCCTCAACGATAAACCCTGCATTCTCGAATGTCGCCGCCACCTCGCGCAATACCGCATCGTCGCCTTTTTTCGAACCGGACAGAACCGAGGCTGCCAGTTTTGCCCCCAAAATATCCAGCTTGACCGGATTGATATCGGGCCGCACCATGGCACCGGCAAAAACAACCGCTTCAATTCGGTTACTTTTCAGATGTTTGATCAGCCTGCCAGGCTTTTCGATCGGAACACGATAAACCGGATGTCCCTCCAACCAGTCAAGGTTCGTCCCCTCGAACACAACCACAAGATAGGACCGGCCGCTTGCAACACATTCCTCGGCCAACAGCCGCGGTAAATCACCGGTTCCGGCGACGATGGCAAGACCTGCTGTCTCCGCCCCGCCCATATCTCAATCGCCGTTACGCGGCATCAGAAATGCCCGTTTGCTGTCACTGCGCAGGAATTCCAGCACCTCGGCCACCAACGGATTTCCACCGTGTTCCCCGGTGACCCGCTCCATGCGATCCTTAAGATTTCCGTCACCGGCAAAAAGCACCCCGAAGGCCGCCCTCAACCCGTTTATAGAGGACTTATCCACTCCGCGCCGCTTCAATCCTACCAGATTGAGTCCGGCCAGATCCGGCCGTTCGCCAACCACCGCACCATAGGGGATTACATCGTTGGCAACCATCGCCACAGCGCCGATCACCGCCCCGCGCCCGACCTTGCAGAACTGGTGGATACCGGAAAGACCACCAATAATCACATCGTCCCCTATTTCCACATGCCCGGCCAGCGAGGCATGGTTCGCCATCACCACCCGATTTCCCACCTGACAATCATGCCCCACATGGCTGCCGAGCATAAACAGGCAGTCGTCTCCGATACGCGTGATGCCGCCACCACCCTCGGTACCGGGGTTTATCGAAACACTCTCGCGTATCATGCAGCGCGCACCGATTTCCAGATAGCTTTGCTCGCCGTGAAACTTCAAATCCTGCGGCTGATGCCCTACCGATGCAAAAGGCCAGACCTTCGTCCCTTCGCCAATCGTCGTGTGACCGGCCACCACCACATGGCTGAGCAGATCGACATTGTCGCCAAGACGTACATCCGGCCCGATATGACAAAACGGCCCGATCCGGCAATGCGCGCCGACCGTGGCCCCTTCATCGATAACCGAGGACGGATGAATGGCAGAGGTGGGATCAATCGTCATGCTCTAGCCCTTGGAAGGCTCTTCCGGCGGAACGATCATCGCCGAAAACTCGGCCTCGGCCACGACCTTGCCGTCGACCTTGCCCTCGCCCCAGAATTTCCAGATTTTCCCGCGTCCGCGGATGACCGAGACATGCAATTCCAGCACATCGCCCGGCCCGACTCTTTGCCGGAACTTGGTTTTGTCGAGCGTCATGAAATAGACAAGAACGCCGGTATCGATCAGGTCCAGTGTTTTGGAAACCAGCACCGCCGCCGTCTGCGCCATCGCCTCGACAATCAGAACGCCCGGCATGACAGGATGGCCCGGAAAATGCCCGGTGAAATGTGGCTCGTTGACGGTGACCATCTTGATGCCGACCGCGCTCTCGTTCAGCACGATATCCTGCACCTTGTCGATCAACAGAAACGGGTAGCGATGCGGAATCATCCGCTGGATTTCGGAAATATCAGCGCTCTGGACTTTTGTTTCAGGCGTATCTGTCATTGTGTCTGTTCCTTGGAGAGCAAGTCGGGATTCTGCGCAAAAGCCTCGTTCAGCAAAGCAATCGCCTCATCGGTTATATCCATATTCTTGTCAAACAAAAGCACAGAACGCCGGTCCAGAATAGCGCTGGCGGAATATTTTTGCATTAAACGGCTCAACACCGGCGCCGAAATCTCGAAAAACCGTCGGCGGTTCTGGTCAGCCTCGCTTTGCAACGCCAGATCCTTGTTCAACTGCGCCTCGCGCGCGGCCTGCACTCTGGAGTCAAACTCATCCGATACTACCCGAAATTCCTCGGCCGACATTTTCGCCCGTTGGTCTGTCAGACGCCGCTCCTCGGTCTCGAAAGCCAGCTCAATTGCACGATTTTCCTTGATCAGTGCCTCGCGCTTGGCAAGGATTTCCGCATCCAGAGCCTTGCCCAGATCAGTCTCGGCGAACAGCCGGTCCTGATCCAGCAACAACACCGGTTTCGGGAAAACGGTTGGAAAGGCAAATTGCGCCCGGGCGGGTGCAGAAAGCGCAAAAACACCCAAGACCGCAACAAGCAACAATCCCAGAAAAGCTGTCCCGCGCACCCGGGCCACCCCCTAGAACCGTGTGGAGATTGAAACACTGAAGTTCTGGGTCACATCGTCCGGCTGATAGAGAAGCGGAAATGCGTAGCTGAACTCCAGCGGTCCAATCGGGGTCGCCCAGAACAGGCTGACACCGGTCGAGGCACGCCAATACAGACCGTCATCAATTCCGACCGGCGGGCTATCCAGCCCCCAGACCGAACCCCCTTCAACAAACACGCCGCCAAATATTCCGTAATCTTTCGGGAAACCGATCGGGAAACTCCCCTGAACGCGGGCGACACTGTAGAAATTCCCGCCCAACGAGTCATTCGTACCGGTGTCACGCGGGCCCAGGCCACCGTTTGCAAACCCCTTCAAACTCTGGCCGCCAAGGAAGAACCGGTCGGTGATCCGCGTGCCGCTGGCACCCGAAATCAGCGCCCCGCCTTCAAGTTCGGCAGAAAGAACCACATTGTCATCAAATAAACCCAGATACCCTTTGGCCCGCGCCACGGTTTTGGAATAGGACACCTGACCGCCAAGCCCGGCAACTTCTTCCTTGAGGCTAAGTACATACCCGCCTGTCGGCTCAACGACCGAATCGCGGCGGTCATAGGTCAGCTTCGCACCAAGAGCCGAGGTCAGCAGAGCCCCCTGCTCTCCCTGAATGATGGCCGAGGCTGTCAGCGGAACGTCCCTGATCTCATCCAGCGACAGACGGTAATCCAGTCGCAACCGCGTATTTTCTCCCAATGCGAATGCCATGCTCGGCTCGAAGCCGATATTGGTGGTCTGGTAGGAAGATTCAGGCCGGTCTACCTGACGGTAGTAAATGCTAAATCCGGCATAAACGTCACGCCCGAACAGCGCCGGTTCCCCAAAACTGAGGGCCAACGTATTGGCCCGTTCGGCAATGGACAGGTCGAGATTGAAGGTCTGCCCCTTACCAAGGAAGTTCCGTTCGGAAATATTGAGCACCCCGTTGAAACCGGTATCGGACGAATACCCCGCGCCGAACCCGACGCTACCGGTTGGCACATCTTCGACCTCGACACTGACAATGGCTTTATCCGGCGTTGACCCTTCGCGAACCGTCACCGAGGTATTGCCGAAAATTCCCAGCGCCCGCAAATTATTGGCCGCTTCCGCCATTTTGCGCCTGTTGAACGCATCTCCCTCGACAAAATCGAACTGCTGGCGAACCACGCGTTCCAGCGTGCTGGTATTGCCGACAATGTCGATACGTTCGACGTATACCCGACGCCCGTTGACCAGTTCGAAATTCACGGCAACCGTGCGATTCTCGTCGTTCTTGGTAAACTTCGGATTTACACGCAGAAACGGCAGCCCCCGTTTAACGGCCTCGGTCTCGATCCGCTCGATCACATCGCGCACGTCCTTGGCACGGTAAACCCGTCCTTCGCGAATGTTGACAAATTTTTCAAAATCCGTCGCATCGACACCAGGCATGGCTGACGAGATCGTGGCTGCACCAAAATTGTATTTGAAACCCTCGTTCAGCGAATAGGTCAGATAGTAGGTGCTGCGATCCTCGGAGAGCTCCGGCGTGGCCGCAAGTACCTCGAAATCGAAATACCCCTTGTTGGAATAAAACTCTTCGAGCTTCTGGATATCACCGGCGATCTTGCCGCTATCGATGGTGTCACGCCCCAGAATGAACGACAGGAACCCGTCCTCGTTGGTGTCAACAACCCGGCGGAGCTTTCCATCCGAAATCGCGGTATTGCCAACGAAGCTGATGCGGGAAACACCCACAGACTGCGACTCGGTGATTTCAAACACCAGATTTACACGCCCCTCGGACACCGGAATGATAACCGGACGGATAGTAACCCCCGCATAGCCTTTGTTGGCGTAATATTGCGAAATCCGCTGCGCATCGGCCTCGGCCGTCAACCGGTTGAAGGGTTTGCGCGCCGAGGAATCAACAATCGCAGCCAGCACCTCGTTCTTGACCTTATCGTTCCCCTCGAAGGCAACAATGCTCACGGTCGGGTTTTCCACAACCGTGATAATCAGGGTCGAGCCGGAAACCCGCAGGTCTACATTCTCGAACATTCCGGAATCATACAAACGGCGCAAAACGGCATTAATATCGGCGGGCGACAGGTTTTCACCCAAATTCACACCTGCAAAGTCCGAAATCGCCTGCGAGGGAATCAGCTGATTCCCCTGAACGGAGATGCTGCGAATGACCGCGGCCTCCGCAGAAGTGGCCAGAAACGTCGTCGCAAGAAGCGGCGCTGTAATTTGCAATCCAAGAAAAGCACTTGCAATACAGGATTTTACCGTAAGTTTCTCAACCGTCTGACGTTTCATAAAATATCGCCCATTCGCTAGACCGGCCCAAAAGCCGGGTGATTGTTACCGTCCACACTTCAAAATTTCAGTATGTCGTTATAGGTCACAAATACCATTAATAACAGCACCATGGCGAGACCTATTGAGACAGCACGTTCAATTGTTTTATTTGGCAGCGGCTTCCCGCGTATCGCCTCGAAGGCATAGAACAGGAGATGACCGCCATCCAGCATGGGAATCGGGAACAGATTCAACATCCCGATACCGACGGAAATTATGGCAATAAACGACAAAAAGCTGATAACCCCTTGATTTGCCGTGGCTTGTGACATCTGGGCAATACCGATTGGCCCCTGCAGGTTCGAAGGGCTCAGTTCCCCGACAAACATGTTCTTGATCGCATTGAGCGAGGTCGCGATCACCCCGTAGACTTGCTTGCCACCCAGTTCCACCGCTTTCAGTACCGAAGGTGTTTCGGTCGCGGGCAAAAACGCCGAGGAGCCGCTGACCCCGATCATCACCCGTTCCTCGAAGCCGCCTTCACCATCGGGGTACTCGCGCAGCTTCGGCGTAATCGGCATATCGATGGCCTGCCCGTCGCGCCAGACCGTCAGCACGATTTCCTTGTCCCGCGATGCTTCGACGACTTTCTTCAGATCCATGAAGGTAACCAGATCCTTGCCATCCGCAGCAAGAATAATATCCCCCTTCTTCAGCCCTGCCTCGTCAGCGGCCGACAACGGCTCCACCCCGTAAACCGCCGCCGGAAACAGATAGGGCGCCCGAACTGTCATGACCGAGCCATCCCGCTCCACCGTCACCGCCATGTCGCCGGGCGGGTCCATGTCGACCGTTACCGAATAGATGTCCGCATAATCCTCGACCGTCTGGCCGTTGATGGCCAGAACCACATCGCCCTGACGCAAATCATAGCCTGTATCGGGGAAATCCAGAATCTCGCCAACTGTCGGGCGCTCGGTTGCAACACCCTGCGCCAGCACAAGCCCTGTAAAGATTACGATGGCCAAAAGGAAATTCGCCACAGGTCCGGCAAGAACCGTCGCCGCGCGTTTCCACAGTTTCGCCGCCGGAAAACTGCGCGACCGTTCGTCCTCGTCCATACCAGCGAGTTCTTCTGACACCGTTGCGCTCGCCGGATCACGATCGCCGATAAACTTGACGTAGCCGCCAAGCGGCACAGCCGCAATCTGCCACTTCATGCCCCGTTTATCGGTGCGCGACCAGATCACCGGCCCGAACCCCATGGAGAATACCTCGGCCCCGATACCGGTCATGCGGCCGACGATATAATGGCCGTATTCATGCACGAAAACCACGACGCCAAGCACGGCCACAAAGGCCAGAAGTGTCGAAACAGCCCCGCCAAAAACCGGAATTTGCGAAATCCACTCCATTTTGCCCCCCTAGGCCGGCTGCCATTCCATTCCGGTCCGGCGCGCTTTCCCGTCCATCTCCAGCACCTGCGCCAGCCCGTCCAGACTGCTCGCGGCACTAGCCTCAAGATGGAGTTCCGAAAGCGTATATTCAACCAGCGCCGCCATATCGAGGAACCCGATGTCACCATCGATAAACCGGTCCAGCGCGGCCTCCTTGGCAGCATTGAACACGGCACCGGACAAGCCGCCCGCCGCCAGCACCTGTTTTGCAAGGCGCAGCGCGGGAAAGCGGTCCTCGTCAGGCGCGGCGAAATCGAGCCGTGACAGGGCGGCGAAATCCAGCCTGTCCACCGGCAGGTCGCGCCGCTCGGGCCAGTTCAGGGCAAACCCGATAGCGCCCCGCATATCCGGTGCCCCCATCTGGGCCAGGATGGAGCCGTCGCGATACTCGATCATCGAATGGATAATCGACTGTGGATGCACCACCACCTCGATGGCATCGCCCCCTATCCCGAAAAGCTGCTGCGCCTCGATTATTTCGAGGGCCTTGTTGAACATCGTCGCGGAATCGATCGATATCCGCTGCCCCATGTCCCAGTTCGGATGCACCACCGCCTGCGCCAGAGTCGCTTCGGCCATCTGTTCGACTGTCCAGTCCCGAAACGGGCCGCCCGAGGCTGTCAGAAGTATGCGGGAAATATCGGTGGTGCCGCCCTGCATAACCTGAAAAATCGCGCTGTGTTCGCTATCGACCGGCAACAGACGGCAACCGCTCTGCGCACAGGTGGCCTGCAACAGCTCCCCTGCGCACACCAGACTTTCCTTGTTCGCCAGCGCCAGCGTTCTGGCGTGTTTCGCCATCTCCATGGTCGGCACCAGCCCTGCGGCCCCGACTATCGCCGACATGCCCCAGTCAAGCGGTTGTGCCGCCGCCGTCCGCAAGGCCTCGCTCCCCGCAGCGATCTCGATACCCGTACCGGACAGCGCGTCGCGCAAATCACCCAGCAGACTTTCCTCCGCCGTCACCGCCATATCCGCCTGCAAGGTTTTTGCCTGTTCCGCCAGCAGGGCAATATTGTGCGCGCCGGTCACGACCTTCACGTCGTAGACCTCGGCCCCGCCCTGCCGGAGCAACAAATCAACCGTATTCTGCCCGATGGAACCGGTAGAGCCGAAAATGCCGACGCTTCGTCGCATCTAGAGCATCACCGTGCGTAAAACCGTAAACACCATGATCGCGGCGACCAGACCGTCCATCCGGTCCAGAAACCCGCCATGTCCGGGAATAATGTCGCTGGCGTCCTTGACGTTGCTACGCCGCTTCAACCAAGATTCCAGCAAATCCCCCGCCTGCGCCGCGATCGACAAAACCAGCGAAATCCCCACCGAAACACCGATCCCGACCGGCCCGTAAACCCCGAGAAAAACCCCCGCGACAATCGCCAGAACCCAGCCGCCAAACGTCCCCGACCAGGTTTTCTTCGGGCTGACCGCAGGCCAGAGCTTCGCGCCGCCGATGATCCGACCGGCAAAATAGCCGCCGATATCGGATAGCGCCACAATCAGCACCACCCAGAAAATATAAAAAAGCCCGTCACCGGGCGTCAAGAAAATCGCCAGCATCGCCACGGCCGCCGCACCGATATACATCAGCCCCGCCGCCAGCCACATCCAGCGCGTCCGGTCCTGTCGCACCAGCGCCATACCCCCCAGAAACAGCACCGCGAGCCCGCTCAGCCAGCCAACATAGTATGTGAGCGCGATCGCTATCAGCGCCGCCACCCCCATAATGACCAGCGTCATCATGTCACCGGATGAGCCTTGCTCCAGAACCCGTTGATATTCCCACAACATTACCCATGCGCCAGCCACCAGAAGTGCCGCCACCCACAGACCGCCAAGTTCGAACAGAACCACAGCGGCGATGATCAGGGCGATGGCGGAAACCACACGGGTACCCAGATCTCCGAATTTTCCGGAAGTCGCGCTCATGTTCTGGTCCTTGCTGATGGAATTACGGGATACAAACGACCTAAACCTGCATGATTTCTTCTTGCTTGGCCGACAGGGCA
>WFTU01000426.1 GCA_015485375.1 Paracoccaceae bacterium
ACTATATTGCCAACATGATCTTTGCCCCGCTGATGGGCAAGGCCATCGGGCGGGTCGGGGAGCGGTGGGCGCTGATGTTCGAATACACGGGGCTGGCGCTGGTGTTTGCGGCCTACGGCGGCATCTATTTCTTTGGCTGGGGCGTGATCGTGGGCGCGGTGCTCTATATCATCGACCATCTGTTGTTCGCACTGGCCTTTGCGCTGAAAACCTATTTCCAGAAAATCGCCGACCCGAAGGATATTGCGCCGACGGCGGCGGTGGCCTTTACCATAAACCATATTGCGGCAGTGTTTCTGCCCGCCACGCTGGGCTACTTGTGGGTGACCTCGCCGAGCATGGTGTTTGTGCTGGCGGCGGGCATGGCGCTGACTTCGTTGCTGCTGGCGCTGCTGATCCCGCGCCATCCCGAGCCGGGGCGCGAGACGGTTTTCGCGCAATGGCGCGCGGCGCGGGTGGTTTAACGGTCCGTTTCCGGTCGGTCCCCGAGCAGGTAGCGCGGTCCGGTGCCTTTTCGCGCGGCGCGGTCGGACGGGTTGTAAAGCGCACAGCTCGATAGCGACAGGCAGCCGCAGCCGATGCAGCCGTCAAGGTTGTCCCGCAGCCGCTCCAGTGTGTCGATGCGGGCATCGAGGGCATCGCGGAAACGCCGGGAAATGCGGTTCCAGTCCGCTTTCGTCGGGGTGCGGTTGTCGGGGAGGCGGTCGAGTTCCTCTTTTATCTGGCTGATCGAGAAACCGAACTGCTGGGCAATCAGCACGAAGGACAGGCGCCGGATATCCGAACGCATGAATCGCCGCTGTCCGCCCGCGTTACGTTCCGGTTTTACCAGCCCTTGTTGTTCGTAATATCGGATGGCCGAGACCGCCAGTCCGGTGCGGCGTGCCAGATAGCCGATGGAAAGACCGTATTTCGCCTTTTTCATATCCCCTCCGGAAAAATTCCTTGACCTAAAGTTAGGTTAAGGAATTACCAAGAGAATCGCAAGCAACCCTAAGGAGGATATTATGCAGGCAGCAATGCTCGAACACGTCAACGTAACGGTCAGCGATCCGGTGAAAACAGCGGAGATGCTGGAAACCCTGTTCGGCTGGAAAACCCGCTGGCACGGGAATACCCCGAGCGGGGGGACGAGCTATCATGTCGGAACCGAAGATACCTATGTCGCCGTTTACTCTCCACCAGAACAGACACTGGCGCCTGAAACGAACTATGGCCGGCGCGGCGGCCTGAACCATATCGCGGTGGTCGTCGATGATCTGGATACAACAGAGGATCGGGTGAAATCCATGGGATTTGTTCCCATGAATCATGGCGACTACGAGCCGGGGCGCCGGTTTTATTTCCGTGACCACGACGGGATTGAATTCGAGGTGGTTTCCTATTGATTGCGCCCGCTCGCGCCCCCTCAATTCGGCGCGAGCGGGGTTTTGTTCCGGTCGGGGCTGTGAAATAAAACAGGGAAACCAGACCGGAGAGAGATCATGTTCGGACGCCCGAAAAAATCCGATATCCCGACAGCGGCCGAGGCCTTGCCCGGCCGTCCCGATCCGATCCTGACGGAGGAGCGGCATTTCGTGAACGGGCGCGCGCTGAAGTCGCCGTTTCCGGCGGAGATGGAATGCGCGGTGTTCGGGATGGGCTGTTTCTGGGGTGTCGAGCGGATGTTCTGGGGGCTGGAGGGGGTCTGGGTGACCTCGGTCGGGTATAGTGGCGGTCACACGCCGAACCCGACCTACGAGGAGGTCTGTAGCGGGCGCACCGGCCATAACGAGGTGGTGCAGGTGGTGTTTGATCCTTCGGTGATTTCCTACGGGGCGCTTCTGAAAGTGTTCTGGGAAAACCACGACCCGACGCAGGGGATGCGGCAGGGGAATGATCGCGGGACGCAGTATCGCTCGGGGATTTATACGGCGAATGCACAACAGCAGGCGGCGGCGGAGGCCTCGCGCGCGGTGTTCCGGAAGGCGCTGGATGAAAAGGGTTACGGTGCGATTACCACGGAGATTCTGCCGGCGGGGCCGTATTATTATGCCGAGGGCTATCACCAGCAGTATCTGGCGAAGAACCCGCAGGGCTATTGCGGCATCGGCGGCACGGGGGTGAGTTGCCCGATCGGCTTGACCTGACGCGCCGCTTTGCCTATCGCCTGTGGCAAAGGAGAACCCGATGCCGACATATACAGCCCTTACCACCCTGCGCGACAAAACCAAGGCCGAGGCTTTGGGCGAGATGCTGGAACGCCTGACCCCTGCACCGACCGGAGTCGGGGTGTTCGAGGTGGAGGACGGTTCCGGCACATGGGAGGTCGGCGGCTATTTCATTGAAAAACCGGACGAGGCGGGGCTGGCGTTGCTGGCTGCCATGCACGACGCCCGCCCGTTTGCGGTCTCGGAACTCGAGGATCGCGACTGGGTGGCGCAGGTGCGACGCGAGCTGACTCCGGTCTATGCGGGCCGATTTGTGGTGTTCGGCGGGCATGACCGCGACGAAATCCCCGACAACCTGATCAAGCTGGAGATCGAGGCAGCCATGGCCTTCGGCACGGGCCATCACGGCACGACGCAGGGGTGTCTGTTGTCGCTCGACAAACTGGTGACGCAGGGGATGGTGGCGACCAATGTGGCCGATATCGGCGCGGGGACGGGGGTGCTGGCGATGGCTGCGGCCTCGGTCTGGCCCTGTGCGACGCTGGCCTCGGACATCGATCCGGTTGCCACGGCGACGGCGGCGGCGAATATTGCGGCGAACGGGCTGCGCGGGCGGATCAACACCTATACCTCGGTCGGGTTCCGGCATCCGGCGCTGCGCAAGGCCGCGCCCTTCGATCTGGTGTTTGCGAATATCCTCGCCGGTCCGCTGAAACGGCTGGCACCCGATATGGCGAAACACACGGCCAGCGGCTCGGTGATTATCCTGTCGGGGATTCTGAACCGGCAGGCGGCGGGTGTGGAGGCGGTCTACAAGGGCTGGGGTTTCCATCGTCGCGACAAGCGGGTGATCGGCGAGTGGACCACGCTGACGCTGGAGCGCGCATAAAAAACCGCCCCCGGAGGGGCGATTTTCTTTCACTGTCCGTTCGGACTTAGAAGTAGCGGCGGGCCACAAGTTCCAGGGCAGTGGTGTTGATCTGGCTGCGAACGATGCCGATATCCTCGAGCTGGCGATCCGAGAGAGCGTTCAGCTCGGCTTCGGTTTTGCGGGCGAGGTTCCAGGCTTTGACGTTGGCAACGATCGAGTCAAAAACGTTGACGATCTGAAGGGTTGCAACAGCGCCAAACGGCGCGGGGCGGGATGTTTCGTAAGTGGCCATCTGGCGGTCTCCTTGATCTTGTTGAGGCGGAATAATTTCCGCTGATGCGCGGCATGTAGGCCCGTTCGGGCGATTCAACAATCGTTATGATTGCATGTCCCCTATGCGGCGATTGCATGGGTCCGCGCGGGAGGGTCAGGAGGGGGCTTCGGGCGCGTCTGTCATGTCCTGATAAAGCCAGACCATACGGTCGAGAAACCACATTTTGGTCAGGTAGACAAAAACCGTTCCCGCCAGGGCGAACGCAAGATCCAGCCGCCACAATCCGATGGCGAGAACCAGTCCCGAAAGGGTTTGCAGAAGGTTCAGAATACGGATGGCGGTTTTGTGGTGCGCGGGAATGGAGACACCTTTGGAGCGGGTCCAGATACGCTCGCCCAGCACCGCCTTTGCGGCCCAGTTGTCAAAGTTGTCCGGTTTTCTGAACAGGGTCGGGTTGATGATCAGCCAGAAGATAACAAGGCCGATCGGGATCAGGCTGTACCAGCCGAGCCAGACGCGCGACCAGATCGCCAGAACAAGCAGTGGCAGGCTGGCGAAGCGGGACCAGACCGACCACGGGTTCGTGTGTTTCAGCCAGCCCTCGTCGTCGAGGCCGAATACGCGGGCAATGGGGGCTTCCTTGACCATGGTGTTCTCCGGAATGGTAGATAATGACGGTAACAGATCGCGGCTTGCGGGCAAACGGTCATTTTTCTTTCGGCTTGGCAGATGTTCCCGTTTCGTGCTAACGCTGGTGCAACGATAATTTCCGGAGAGCGGGCAGTATGCGAGTCATTGGAATTGATCCGGGCCTCAGGCGGATGGGCTGGGGCATTGTGGATGTCGAGGGCTCGCGCATTTCGCATGTGGCGAACGGCACCTGCCAATCGGCGGGAACGGACCTCGCCTATCGTCTTTCCAGCCTGTTTGACCAGTTGCGCGCGGTGTTTGCCGAGTTTGCGCCGGAAACGGCGGCGGTGGAGAAAACCTTCGTCAACAAGGACGGGGTCGGCACGCTGAAGCTGGGGCAGGCGCGGGGAATTGCCATGCTGGTGCCGGCGCAGGCGGGGCTGGAGGTGGCGGAGTATGCGCCGAACTCGGTCAAGAAGGTGGTGGTCGGGGTTGGCCATGCGGACAAGGCGCAGGTGGAGCATATGGTGAAAATGCAGATGCCGGGGATCGTGATCAACGGGCCGGATGCGGCGGATGCCTTGGCGATTGCCATGTGCCACGCCCATCACGCGCGCTTTGCCGGACGGCTGGAAGCGGCTTTGGAGAGGGCGGGCGCATGATTGGTAAGGTGACAGGGCGGGTCGATTACCGCAACGCGGACCATGTGCTGATCGACACCGGCGGCGTTGGATATATCGTTTATTGTAATGAACGCACGCTGGCGATGATGCCGGCGGCGGGGGGGATGGTTTCGCTGTATACCGAGATGGTCGTGCGGCAGGATTTCATGCAGCTTTACGGGTTTTCGACGCTGGCAGAGCGGGAATGGCACCGGCTGCTGACCTCGGTTCAGGGGGTCGGGGCCAAGGCGGCGCTGGCGATCCTCGGGACGCTTGGGCCGGAGGGCACGGGACGGGCGATTGCGTTGGGCGACGTGGCGGCGATCAAGGCGGCACCGGGGATCGGGCCGAAAATCGCGCAGCGGGTGGCGAATGAATTGAAGGACAAGGCGCCCGCGGTGATGGCGATGGGCGCGAGTGGCTCGCAGGCGGCGGAGGCCGACGAGGGGTTGGTGATTGATGTGCCGAAACCTGCGACCAAGGCACCTGTGGTGGATGGCGCGGCGGCGGCGCAGGCGGATGCGCTCTCGGCGTTGGTCAATCTGGGCTACGGGCAGGGTGATGCGGCGAGTGCGGTGGCGGAGGCTTCGGGCAATGCGCCGGAGGCCGGATCGGCGGAACTGATCCGCGCGACGCTGCGGCTGCTGGCGCCGAAAGGGTAGCGGATGGACAATCGACAGGAAATGCGCCCCGAGGAACTGGCCGGAGATGCGG
>WFTU01000427.1 GCA_015485375.1 Paracoccaceae bacterium
ATCGTCATGGCCCTGCAAATTCTGCGTTGCTGCAAGCCGCCACGCAGAATTTGCAGGGCCATGACGATCTGGTCGCGCTGCTGGAAAACGCCCTGATAGCCGAGCCGCCCCTGCTGGCCCGCGACGGCGGTTTCGTGGCCGAGGGCTTCAATCCCGACCTCGATGAATCCCGCAAACTGCGTGACGAGGGCCGCAGCGTCATCGCCGCTATGCAGGCCGAGTATCAGGCGCTCAGCGGCATTTCCTCGCTGAAGATCAAGCACAACAACGTGCTGGGCTATTTCGTCGAGACCCCCGCCGGCCACGCCGACAAAATGCTCAACCCGCCGCTGTCGGAGACATTTATCCACCGCCAGACAACGGCCAACCAGGTGCGTTTTACCACCGTGCCGCTTTCGGAAATGGAAACCAAGATCCTGAACGCGGGCGGGCGCGCACTGGCGATCGAGCAACAGGTTTTCGCCGACCTGCGCGCCGCCGTCATGGCCCGCGCCCCCCATATCGCACAAGCCGCCAAAGCACTGGCCGAAGTAGACCTCTCCGCTGCACTGGCCGATCTGGCGGTCGGGGAAAACTGGGTCCGGCCTGTGATAGATTCCAGCCGCGATTTCGAGATCACCGGCGGCCGCCATCCGGTTGTCGAGGCCGCCCTGCGCCGCGCCGGAGAACCCTTCATCGCCAATGATTGCGATCTGTCCGAGGATCAGGTCTGGCTGCTGACCGGCCCGAATATGGCCGGTAAATCGACATTCCTGCGCCAGAACGCCCTGATCGCCCTGCTGGCGCAAATGGGGGCTTTCGTGCCCGCGACCGCGGCCCGCATCGGTGTTATCGACCAGCTTTTCAGCCGCGTCGGCGCCGCTGACGACCTCGCCCGAGGGCGCTCTACCTTTATGGTGGAAATGGTCGAAACCGCCGCGATCCTCAATCAGGCGGGCGAGCGGGCGTTGGTGATCCTCGACGAAATCGGGCGCGGCACGGCCACCTACGACGGCCTGTCGATTGCCTGGGCGACGCTCGAACACCTGCACGACGTTAACCATTGTCGCACCCTGTTCGCGACCCACTACCACGAGCTCACCGCGCTGGCCGGCAAGCTCCCGGGCCTGCGGAATGCCACTGTCACCGTGCGCGAATGGGAAGGCGACGTGATCTTCCTGCACGAGGTCCGCGAGGGCGCTGCCGACCGGTCCTACGGCGTGCAGGTCGCCAAGCTCGCCGGTCTACCCGCGCAGGTGGTCGAACGCGCCCGCCTCGTGCTGGACGCGCTGGAAAAAGGAGACCGCGAGGGCGGCGGCAAGGTCGATACCCTGATCGACGACCTCCCGCTGTTCAGCGCCGCACCCGCCCCCGCACCAAGCGCGCCATCGAAGGTCGAGGAACGGTTGCAGGGCATCCATCCGGACGAACTCACGGCCCGCGAGGCGCTGGCACTCGTCTACGAACTGCGCGACCTCCTGAAGGATTAACCAAGATTAACCCACTGCACCGTAAGGATTTTTCACCTTTCACAAAAACCACTAAACCAGTTTAGTGGTTTTAATCGCAACGGTTTGTTAAGACTCCCGACATGACCGACACCACAATTTCCATTATCGAAAGCATCGCCGACATCCCCGCCACCGACTGGGACGCCTGCGCCACCGCTTCCGGTCCGTTCGACCCCTTCACATCGCACCGCTTCCTGCTGGCGCTGGAGCAAAGCGGCTCGGTCGGTAAAGGCACCGGCTGGCAACCGCTGCATCTGATCGCCCGTGAAGGCGATGCAATCACCGGCGTGATGCCGCTCTACGCCAAATCCCATTCGCAGGGAGAATATATTTTCGACCATGCGTGGGCTGGCGCCTATGAACGCGCTGGCGGTCACTACTACCCGAAACTCCTCTCGGCCGTTCCCTTTACCCCCGCCACCGGTCCGCGCCTGTTAACCGACAGCGGCACCACCCGCCATGCGCTGATCGAAGGCGGCAAGCGCCTCGCACAAAACAACGGCCTCTCCTCCTTCCACATCAATTTCTGCACCTCCGAGGAACACGCCCTCGGCCCCGCCCATGGCATGATGCAGCGGGTGACCGAGCAGTTCCACTGGCTCAACGACGGCTATCAAACCTTTGCCGATTTCCTCGCCGCGCTGTCCTCGCGCAAACGCAAGATGATCCGCAAGGAACGGCGGCAGGCGCAGGGGTTCGGCGGCGATATTGTCTCCCTCACCGGCGAACAGATCCAACCCGAACACTGGGATGCCTTCTGGCTGTTCTATCAGGACACCGGTGCGCGCAAATGGGGCACGCCCTATCTGACCCGCGCGTTTTTCGACCGGATGCAGGAAACCATGCGTGACGATATCCTGCTGGTTCTGGCCGAACGCGAGGGCCGGTATGTGGCCGGAGCGCTCAACTTCATCGGCGCCAAAACCCTGTTCGGCCGCTACTGGGGCTGTATCGAGGATCACCCCGCGCTCCATTTCGAACTGTGCTATTATCAGGCCATTGACTACGCTATCGAACACGGCCTGAAGCGCGTCGAGGCCGGCGCACAGGGCGAACACAAACTGGCGCGCGGCTACCTGCCCGCCCCCATCCATTCGCTGCACTGGATCGCCGACGAGGGCTTCCGCACCGCCGTTGACCGCTTCCTGCAGGACGAGCGCGAAGCCGTGGCCGAGGACATCGAAACCATGAAGGGCTACGGCCCGTTCAGGAA
>WFTU01000428.1 GCA_015485375.1 Paracoccaceae bacterium
ACGAATCATAGGTGGGCGGGCGCCGGCCGGGCGAATGACATTTCCGCTAGGAGGGGCGATTTTTTCACGCTGTTGTGCGGGCGCCGTGTCCTGGCGCAGGCGGGATGCGACGAAGCAAGTCGAAATCTTTCAAGGATTTCGGGCCGCTTTCTTTGAAAGAAAGCGGGGGGGCGCGGGCGTACCGGCGTGAGGCCTCGGCCGAATGGCAAGGGCCCGGGGATGTGCCCCTGGCCCGATCGCTCAGCCGAGCAGGGCGCCTTACTGTCCGAAAAACACCCCGGCGACCGTGCCGCCCTTGTAAATACCGGCCATTGTGTTCGAGCCGAAAAATCCGCCCGTCATAGGCGCGACCGTCTGGCCACCGGATTCAAGCGCCGAAAATGATGCTGTGCCGTTGAACTTGCCGCCGATAATGGTGCCGTTGGTCTGCAGCCTCGAGCCGAAGGTTCCTGTCCCCGAACCCTGAAGGGTGCCGTTGGAAAAGTCCACGTTGGTGGTCAAATAGCCTTGGGAATTCACACCTCGGTAGTAGCTGCCGTACCTGAAATATGTGCCGGAAAACGCGCCGTTTGAGGTGGCGGTGCCGCTCGTGGGCAAACCGATTGCCGGTGTGCCGCTGATACCGGCGAAGGTGGCGCCGGAAACCTTCATGCCGGCTATGGTCCTGACGCTGCCGTTGCTGTACATGTACCCGGCCGTCGTGGAGCGGCCGGAAGTCCAGTAACTCAGTTTCTCGCCCGAAAGGTAGCCGCTCGGGGGCCCCAAGACGGTATTGTTACTACCCTCGCTGACATAGTAGTTTGCGCTGTCCGTCGTCAAAGTTTTTGGGTCAGAGTGCAGCCTGATCTAAGAGAGGGTCTGGCTCATCCGGTTCATGTGATTATGCAGCGGATTTGCGGTGAAGCAAGCGCCGCGTTTCGATGGTTTTCCGTTTGATCCTTTCTCGTTGTTTCAAGATGGTCTGACCGCGGCCGAAGTAGACGTCGGCGGGTGTTAGGTTCTGCAGGCTCTCGTGATAGCGCCGGTGATTGTAATGATCGACGAAGGCGTCGATCTGCTGCCGGAGATCGCCTGGAAGATAGTAGTTTTCCAGCAGAATGCGGTTTTTCAGGGTTTGATGCCATCGCTCGATTTTGCCCTGGGGCTGGGGGTGATATGGTGCGCCGCGCACATGATCCATTCTCTGATCTTCGAGCCAATCGGCCAGTTCGCCCGAGATGTAGCTGGCGCCATTGTCTGACAGCAACCGTGGCTTGTGCAGGACGGTTGCCTGATCGCAGCCTGAGGCTTGCAGGGCCAGGTCCAGCGTGTCGGTGACATCACCGGCCTTCATTGTCGTGCAGAGCTTCCAGGCAATGATATATCGGCTGTAATCGTCCAGAGTCGTCGACAGATAGAACCAACCCCAGCCGATCACTTTCAGGTACGTAAAGTCGGTTTGCCCGAGCTGATTGGGCCGAGTTGTCTTGTCCCGGAACTCATCGGCGGCCGACAGAACCACGTAAGCCGGGCTGGTGATCAGATCGTAGGATTTGAGGATGCGATACACGGAAGCCTCTGAGACAAAATACTTTTCCGTGTCGGTGAACTGAACGGCTAACTCGCGCGGCGACAGCTCACTTTCCTTCAGGGCCAAGTTCTTGATCTTCTCGCGGATCGGCTCGGGAATGCGGTTCCAGACCCGCAACGGTTTGGGGCTGCGATCCTCCAGGGCCTCAGGACCGCCGGCCTGATACCGATCATACCAGCGATAGAAAGGGGGCCAGTTCACTGGATGCGTGGCGTTTCCCCAATTAGATAGATATGCGATTTCTCTGGGACCCCTTGCAATAGATGTGCGAAATCCTGTTGTCGGTAGATACCTTTTGCGGGTAGGACTGCCCAACTGTAGGCGTACATCCCAAGAGCATTCTCCACAACAAACTGTCTGTTGTTGGTATCAGCCATTTGTCACCTCCTTGTCCGCGCCTGCCTGTTTCTCGCGCTGCCACTCTTCCCTCCCCCCGCCATCTCCACCGCCGACTGCCGCGCCAGCGGGTCGTCCGCCACTGCCAGTTCCACCGCTTCCAGCCGCTTGATCTCGTCGCGCAGCCGCGCCGCTTCCTCGAACTCCAGGTTCTCCGCCGCCTTCAGCATCTCGGCCTTCAGCCCCTCCAGATGCGCCGCGAGGTTCGCGCCGACCAGCGGCTTGTCCACCGTCGCCGTGACCCGCGCCATGTCGGTATCGGCCTTGTAAAGCCCGGCCATCACGTCCTCGACGTTCTTCTTGA
>WFTU01000429.1 GCA_015485375.1 Paracoccaceae bacterium
ACAGGTCCGCGTGGAGATGGGGGAAAGCCACGACGACCCTGCATTGCGCGCCCGCCAGATGGGCGAGGCGCTCTATGCCCGGATCAACCCGCGCCATGAGCTCAGCGAACCCGCCCGCCGCTATGCCCATGCCACGCCGGTGGACATGGCCAGGGAACTGCTGACGCTCCGCGGTGAGTCCACCCTCGCACTTTCGCCTGCAAGCCTCGTCACCCGCGCTCTGCACACCACCTCGGATTTTCCCATCATCCTTGGCGACACGGTGGGCCGGGTGCTGCGCGATGCCTATCAGGCTGCGCGGCGGGCGGTGTCGGGATCGGCCCCGGCGTCGATCTGGCTGTCGATCCAGGACTGGTCCAGCCCGGCGATGCGGGCGATGGATCGGATCTCGGCATTCGCCTCGGCGCGGGTCTCGGTGGTGGGCGCCGTGTCGGCGGCCTCGCGGGTGATCGTGTCGGTCATCTCTGTCTCCATGCGAATATGGGCGCCGGGGTCGGCGGGCGTCGGCACCAGGGAAATCTCGTGGGGCGTCCAGCGCTCGGCTGTCAGCACGCGCGCGCCGTGCTCGGTGGACTCGGCCCATTCCTCGACCGAGTAGCCGACCGAGACGTGTCGCAAGATGCCGGCCTGCACGTCCTGCCAGATCGGCTCGACCTCGGGCCTGGCCGAGAATTGGATGAGGGCCGTGCCGCGCTTGCCATCGACCGCGGCACTGCGGACCGAGCCCAGCACATCACGCACCGCGCTCTGACGATGCGCATCAAGAACACTGGCACCTTCGAGGCGCGACAGATTCACCGCCTCGGGCGCAAGGCTCAGCCGTTCGATGTATTGCCCGTCCATGTCGCGGCGGCGCACCGGCGCGCCGGTGGACCAGATCACCTCGACAGTGCGGGCCTCGGCGTCGGCGGTGGCGGGCGCCAGCGTGGCGCGGCGGGTCAGAAGCTCGATGGTATCAGCCATTGGCGATGTCCTGTGGTTGTGGGGGGCTTGCCGGGCCGAAGCTGAGCCCCAGCCCGTCCGCGCGGCCCTTGTCGGCGGCAATCTCGCCATCCACCTGTTCGGCGTCATAGCCGCGCTCGGAGATCGCCTGGGACCGGCTCTTGAGCCCAGCGCCGATTGCCATGATCTCTGCCTGCACGTCCTTCACCGGATCGACATAGTCGAACTTGGGCGGCAGCCAGGCACAGCCGAGGTAGGCGTTAGGGTTCCTGTCGAAATCCCGCACGGGCAACTCACCCGTCAGAACCGCCAGGCGCACGAACCGCTCCCACACGGGACGGCAGAACAGGTGCACGACCACGTTGTGCTGCAACTGCTCGACCCGACGGCGGAACTCGATCAGCCCAGCGCGGATCGACGAATAGGTGACGCCCTCCAGATCGCCGGATACCAGCTCGTAGGGCAGGCCCAGCCCGGCCGCGATGGCACGCAGGTGGTTCTTCACGAAGGGCGCGTAGGCGTCGTTTTCGGTCGGGTTCGAGAAACGGATGTCGGTGCCGGATGGTAGCGGGATCAGGCTGCCGGGCTCCATCCCCACGGTCAGCGCGCCACCCGTGTTTGTGCCGGACAGCCCGCCTGCGGTGCCGTCCGGATCGGTGATGAAGCCGGTGAAGAGCGCCGCCACCTTGGCCTTGACCAGTGCGGCATCCTCGAACTGGTCGAGTTCGTGCAGCCGCAGCAGCACCGGCGCCAGCCAGGTAATCCCGCGAAGCTGGCCCGCGGCGAGCGGCTTGAACAGGTGCAGGCAGTCGGCGGCCGGGACGCGGATCGGGTCCGTGCGGTATGGCTTCAGCGGATCGCCCGGGCGGGAGGACAGCACATGGTAGGCGACACGGCGGCCAGCCGCATCAAACTCGATGCCTGCCCGAACTCGCGCCCCACCGCCGATCTCGCGATGCAGATCGAGCGGCACCTGCTCGCGATCCAGAAGCTCGATGTGCAGCGGGATGCTGCTGGCCACGGGCGGCACCCTAAACCGGGCGAAGCTCTCGCCGCTCTCGATCATCGTTCGCACGGCCATGGCTTGCAGCCCGTAGAAATCCGCAAGCCCGTCCGGGGTGGCGTGATCGGTCCAGCGCAGCCACAGCGCCTGCAGCCGTTCGCGCACCGCCCGGTCGGGATGGGTGGACTGCGGCTTGACCCCGGCGCCAACGACATTGCCGACCAGGCTGTCCACCGCCGCCGCGACCCACGGGTTGTTCCGAGCATACCAGCCAGCCCGCCGCGCCGCCGTGGTCGCCCCCGCCAGGATCGCCGCGTTCAGGCCGTCGATTGTTTTGGCACTCTCCCAACGCCGCCCAGCGCCGGCGGCGTCAAGGCCGCGAATGCGCGCGAGTTTGAGTAGGCGTTGGAGGAAGGTCCGCATGGGCGGGAGAATCGTCCAAAATGGAACCTTAAGCTATTGGGAATGTTTGGGAATTAACTCGCTAAGCAAGTGGAAAATATGTGCAAACATCTAGTTTCGAGTTCCCCGGCACCGCGGGTAGTTCGAGCAACCCCAAAACTGCCCATAGCGGCCAGAGCGCCGCCGCATTGGGGCGCCACACCGCGGGCAGTTTGGCGTACTTGGCATACCGATTATGGGTTGCGGCCTCGGGGTTACCTTCAGAGTTACGGTAGAAGCCGGTATTGATACTCCCAGCTCGCGCAGGTCGTATACGGCTTGTGCCCGTGTTGCCAGCGCATCGGTCAGCGCCCTGTCACTCCGAGCTTTGGTGGGGAGCGCATCCAAGCGGGCCTTGGCGTTTCTCAGGGTACCCAGTCCGTTGCGGATCGTGGCTTCAAGCTTTGCCTTTTCTGTCGCGAACCGCCTACGCAATGCCCTTTCATCGGCGTCATCCTGAGCATTTGGCGTCCGGTCGTACTTGAACCGAGATTCATGTCCGCGCCGCCATGCCATCAGCTTGTCGGTCATCACCTCACCGAACCCCGGCACCCGCAGAATAGCTGCACGATTCGCATCGGCGGCGGTTTCAATGCCAAAAGAAATCAGTGTTGCCGTCTTGGCAGGGCCAATACCGGAGATATTGGCATGTCGGATGTAGAACTGGTCAAGATAGGCCTGTCTTTGCCGCGCCTCTCTATTGGACTTCATCACCATGATTGCGTGGTTGAGCGCTTTGTCATGGTCCTTGTAGGCAGCAATGGCCGTGTCCAGATCGCCACGCACCTTGATAACCTCGGCCATGCCATTGCGCTGTACGAAGGCATTCAACTCGCGCTGCACCCGTTCGTCAGCATCTTTGAACGCCTGTAGAAACGGGCCGGCCTCAACCTCACGGTCGGAAAAGGTGACCCACCCCCAAATCGCCAGCCCGATCCATAAGAACCAAACCGGTGCGGCATAGACGAAACCCCCAATCGCGCCGCCCATCATCAACAAACCCATGAACGCCCGCCCGCGCTTCCCATTCCTAGCTTCGCGCAATGCGTTGCTGGCACCACGTAGTGTAGCCACTGTGGGAAGAAAGTCCGCGACTGTTGGGAAACGGAACGCCAAAATCTCCCGGATTGCCTGTTCCGTACCCCGCGCATCGGACGGTATATTGGGTTCCACAGCGGTCAGGTCCGGGAACATATCAAATCCGCTGCTCTTGGTGAGCTTGCACCAGACACAGCCACCGGCGACACCGGGAAAATAGTGCGTCTTGACCTTACTGCAGCGGTTTAGTGAGCCTTCCAGAGCATTCAGGGTATGAATCCAATACAGCGCGCTCGGACGCGCGCTCGGCGTCAGTCCGAATGCACGCTCGAATGAGCGGGCAACAGCATCCGGGAACATGTCGAGTGTCAACGCACCGGGTGGCGGCGTTGTCTGTGTTGCCAATTGCCGGGTGAGTGAAAAGGCGAACCGGTTCTGGGCAATGGCCTCGCCTATTGAAATGTCCGGCCCCTTGTAGCACCCGGCATAGGGATGACGGCCCATGAACAGTAGGTGGAAGATCGCAACTGCCAGTCCGAAGTTGTCGTGTTCGATGGTGCGCTGAACGGATGCGAGGTTCTTCCCGTGCAACTCAGGTGGCGTGAAATCTGGAACCCCAACGACACAAGGGTATAACTTGCCGTTCATGCTGAACTGGAAGCTATCCGCATCGATCAAGGCAACGGTTGCGTCCTGAGCCACAAGCACACCGGAATGGTTCAGGTCGCCAATGACACATCCAGTCTGGTGCACTTTCCCAACGGCGCGAGCGACGTTCAATGCGGCACGGACAATAAACCGATAATCGGATTTCGGAAAATGGCGCTGGCGAGACTTCGGGCTATACAACTCGTGTAACGGGAGATAGCCCGACACAAGCCGCATGACAAAGCCCAGAAAGTTGCCGCTAATGTCCGTCACCACTTCGCCGGGGTAGGCAACGAGGTCTGTCTTGACGGCGAGCCCTTCGCCCACCATCGCCCGCACCTTGCCTTCACGCTTGGCGCGCAGACCGGAGTTGTAGATTTTAACAGCCAACCTGGAGCGTTCTTTGATCGTGTAGACCTTGCCTTCGCCGCCCTTGCCGATCAATTCAGCAACCGAAAACCGATCCTTACCGATGACGATTTCTTTCACGTCAGCCCCCGGAAATAAGGATCAGCGTCTTGTCATCGTCAGTGCGTTCGCAGACCGATGGTCCTGCGAGATATGTGGCCAACTTTGCCGATAGCTCGATAAGCCGTCCCTCGCCCGATGCAGCATCAACCGGGCGGAACATAGGATCGAAGAACCGGGAATGCGCGAGCTGTTCCAGATGCGACAACGCCAGATCGCCAACACCATCGGAGAACAAAGCGAATGCGTCGTGTTCGCGTGAGTGACGGGTGATGTTCAATCGCGGTTCGGGATCATCGGTGACAAAATAGGTGCTGGATGCATACTCGCCGTTCTCAGGCCAGCACAGCACATCCCATTCGGTGCCCCTCCGACCCACAACAGCGCTATCCCCGATGTGTAGCGTTACTGCTTTGTCAGGTGTGACAAATATTGCCGCCAGCGTCGCGGCGAATTGCCGGGCTGTGGATTCCCGTTGCGTTGCTATCGCCGAAATTCGGTCCCGCAATTCATCTACCCAGTCCGCCAATTCTGTATCGGACGGCAGGTCTGGATTGGCGCGGCTCCATTCCCGAAATCGAACCGAAAGGAAACGGCAAGTCAGCCACGCGCCATATGCGCCGTATTTCGCGCTGCCAGCGCCATCCGAAACGATTGCGAAAAAGCCATCTTCGCCGAACTTGGCAACGGAATAAGCATCTTGCAGCCTGTCGCCGTTATGGATGTGAGAAGTGCCGACTACGGACGCGGCGGCCCACCGCCATGCCACAACGTCACCCTGCAACAGCCCAGCCATCCGGAGCGGTCGGGTTGTCCAGCGGAACAGCATCGCCGGGGTTGGACTGCGAGACGGCACTGAGAGAACTGGAAAGCCACTGGAAAAGCTCCTTGAAAGCGAGCCCCTTCAGTTTAAGTGGCTGGCGGGTGGCAATCTGGCCAAGCACATTCATGTCCGCCTGCTCCACGCCCACGGCATAGAACATGAACTCCTTACGCTCTTCGCCTTGATGGACGCGTTGTTTCGCCTCTTGCCAATCGTCGGTCGGAGCGCCATCGGTGATGAGAAACACCCACGGGCGATAATACTTGATGCCATTCTCTCGATAGCGGTCTTTGCGCTGGCGAAGCATTTCAAGCCCGGTCACAATCGCCTCGCCCATTGGTGTCGCGTTATCCGCAACCAGCGTCTCAGGGTAGAAATGATCCACGGTCGCGAAGTCGGATTTGATTTCCACCGGTCCGAATGTGACCATCGCCAGTTCTACGCGCTTAGCGGCCATGGGATCGTTCATGAGTTCCTGCCGCAACGTGGCCAGCCCTTCATTCAATTCCGATATTGGCGCTCCGCTCATGGAATAGGAGGTGTCCAACAAAAGTATCACTGGACAACGCTGTTCCGGGTTGGCTGCGAATTCTGCTTCGTCAAATGGTTGCTGCTCATACTCGTTCATGTGCATGTTCCTATCCCTTATACCCACTCTACCCTGCCGACGTGTCGAGGCATTCTTACCACATAACCGACGAGAATTGACAGCCCAGGCGAGGTGAAGAACCATGCTCGCGCAGCTGTTGGTTTCTTACAAATGGAAACCCTACGCCATCCACGCCGATCGGATTACACAAGTGACCTCGGTTCCTAGCCGCGCCAGTGTGTTCGCCACCCCCTCCACCTCCTCGTTCAGCCTGAGCCCCATGCTGATCAGCCCATGCAGGGCGGCATGGGCATAGACGAAGGTATCCAGTGCCTCGTTCCGCTCGCCGTCGCGCTTGGGCTGCCAGGAGCGGACGGGGCGGCCGCGTGTGAAGCGGGTGACGACCCGCTCGGCGGTCAGCTGACGGAAATACTCGGCATCCAGGCGGCGGGGAAAGTGGATGGCACCGGGGCCGGGTTCGGTGAGGCGCAGGCGGGCGTAGACGGCGTCCTTCACCGCGTCCACGCCGACGATGAACAGCGGGATCTTGCCCTTGTTTCTGCGGGTGGGGCGGCGTGGCCAGACCGGGATGCCGGGGCCGCCGCGGCCCTTGATCGCCCAGATGCGGCGGGCAAGGCGCGTGCGGCAGAATTCGTAGGCCATCTTGGTATGATGGCCGCCGGTGTCGATGGCGGCGGCACGCACGGGCAACTCGATCCCGGCCGGGTGCGGGAAGGTGGTTTGCAACACCATGTCGAGGTCGGACCAGAGGCGCGGGCCTGATGGGTCGCCCCACAGCACGCGGTAGTCGATCACCCATACTTCCTCATCGCGGCCCCAGCCGAGGATCTGCACCTCGATCCGGTCGCCCTGTACATCGACGCCGGCGGTGAGCACGGCGACGCTGGCCGGCAGTGTATCGCCCCAGTCTTCGCGCCGGGCCATCAGGGGGTCGGCGGGGACGGTATCGCCCGCCTGGTCTTCCCATGATTCACCCAGCTTTGTGTTGACCCAGACCTGAAGCCGGGCGGGATCCTTTCGGATGCGGCCATGCTCGGTTGCGATTTCGGCCCAGGTTTCCCATGGGGAGTAGAGCGCCGAGAGGTGAAAGCCGGCGGTCCGACCATCGCCTCTGGCGGTTGCGCGCCATTCCCCGCCGGCCAGCAGGCGCGGCTTGTCGTGCTCGTGGTGGATGCCACCGCAGGCATCACAGACCAGATGGGCCTCGTCGCGCCGCCCTTCCGCCCAGCGGATGCGCGCCCAGGTGATCGGCGCCATGTCGCCGCAATGCAGGCAGGGAACGTGGAAAAAGCGTTGGTCGCTGTCTTCGAAGGCCACCTCGATACGGGAGTGACCTTTCAGCGTCGGGGTCGAAACCATGTAGATCTTGCGCCGGCCCTGGAAGGTGGCGGTGCGCTGAATGGCCAGATCAACCGGATCGCCCTCGCCATCGGCATCGCCGGGATAGCCGTCCACTTCGTCGAGAAACAGATAACGCACCGGCGTCGAGCGCAGGCCGACGGCCGAGTTGGCGCCGGTCATCACCAGCTGGCCTCCGGGGAAGGATTTGCGGAACAGGCTGTTGCCGGCATCGCGGGAGCGGGGTGAGGCGACAAGCTCACGCAGTGCGGGCGTGGCCTCGATCAGAGGGTCGATGCGCACGGTCGTGTTGCGGCGCACCATGTCGAGCGA
>WFTU01000430.1 GCA_015485375.1 Paracoccaceae bacterium
CACATTCCATCCGGCCACAACCCTGCGCAGCCTCGGCTCCAAACCCTGGGCGGCGGCCTACGTCCAGCCCTCGCGCCGCCCCACCGACGGGCGCTATGGCGAGAACCCGAACCGCCTGCAGCATTACTACCAGTATCAGGTGCTGATCAAACCCAGCCCGCCGGATCTGCAGGACCTCTATCTCGGCTCGCTTCAGGCCATCGGCATCGACATGGACCTGCACGACATCCGCTTTGTCGAGGACGACTGGGAATCCCCCACCCTCGGCGCATGGGGGCTTGGCTGGGAAGTCTGGTGCGACGGTATGGAAGTCTCCCAGTTCACCTATTTCCAGCAGGTCGCGGGTATCGACTGCAAACCGGTCTCCGGCGAACTGACCTACGGTCTGGAGCGCCTCGCCATGTATGTACTCGGCGTCGATCACGTCATGGACATGCCCTACAACGACCCCGACGCGCCGATCGCCCTGACCTACGGCGATGTGTTCCGCCAGAACGAGGAGGAATACTCCCGTTACAATTTCGACGTGGCCGACACCGACACCCTGCTGCAACATTTCAAGGATGCCGAGGCCGAAGTGGCCCGCATCCTCGAACATCCTTACGAGGACCCGAAAACCGGCAGGAAAATCCGCATGGCCCAGCCGGCCTATGACCAGGCGATCAAGGCCAGCCATATTTTCAACCTGCTGGACGCGCGCGGCGTGATTTCCGTCACCGAGCGTCAGGCCTATATCGGCCGCGTCCGCGCCCTGACCAAGCTCTGCGCCGACGCCTTCATCGAAACCCCTGCATCGGGAACTCCGGCATGAAAACCAAAACCCTCCTGATCGGTTTCGCGATCTTTCTGGCCGTGTTCACCGCCGCCCTGTGGTATACGCAAACCCGCGCCTACTACTACGAGGTCAACGGTCTGGAAACGGTGGAGATCAGCGGCCGGCCCGTTGCGGTCAGCGATTACCTCGGCATCGACGCCGACACCTCCCCGATCAAGATCCGCGCCTGCTTCACCCTCGCCGATGACCTGCCCGAAGGCACTCCGGCAGCCGCCGACGCCGAGCCCCTGAACGCCCCGCCGCAGTTCTCCTGCTTCGACGCCCGCCAGCTGGAGGACGACCTGCACAGCGGTGCCGCCCGCGCCTTTGTGGCCGCAAACAACCAGCCCTACGGTTTTGACCGCATCATCGCGCTCTACCCCGACAACCGCGCCTTCATGTGGCGCACGATCAACGAATGCGGCAAGGCCACTTTCGACGGCAAACCTGCGCCGGAAAGCTGCCCGCCGAAACCGGAATCCGAATAATGACCGATTACCTGCTCGAAATATTCTCCGAGGAAATCCCCGCCCGCATGCAGAAACGCGCCGGCGAGGACCTGAAAAAGCGCATCACCGACGCGTTGGTCGAGGCCGGCATCACCTACGCCTCCGCCGCCGCCTTCACCACCCCGCGCCGCCTGACGCTGGTGGTTTCCGACGTGCTGGAGGAAAGCAAACCGACGCGCGAGGAACGCAAGGGCCCGCGCGCCGATGCCCCCGAAAAGGCGGTCGAGGGCTTCCTGCGCTCCACCGGCCTGACCCGCGAGCAGCTTGAGGTCCGCGAAACCAAGAAGGGCGACGTGCTGTTCGCGGTGATGGAAAAACCGGGCCGCAAGGCTGCCGATGTGATCGCCGAAATCATCCCCGCCACTATCCGCAATTTCCCGTGGCCCAAATCCATGCGCTGGGGCGACGGCTCCCTGCGCTGGGTCCGGCCGATCCACTCGGTCCTGAGTATTTTGAGCAAAGAAGAAGACACACAGGTCGTCCCCTTCGACCTCGACGGCCTGCCCGTCGGCGACACGACCGAGGGCCACCGTTTCATGGGGCAGGGGCGCTTTGCGGTTACGTCTTTCGAGGATTACGCGAAAAAGCTGAAGGCGAATTTCGTCATGCTCGACCCGAACGAGCGCGCCGAAACCATCTGGCACGACGCCACCACCGCCGCTTTCGCGCAAGGCATGGAAGTGGTCGAGGATGCGGGCCTG
>WFTU01000431.1 GCA_015485375.1 Paracoccaceae bacterium
CGAGGCGCGCGGCGATCAGGGTTTTGTCGTAGGGTAGGGCGAAGGTGCAACTGCCCTCGTCGACCGGTGCGAGGGCGATCAGGAAGGCGGCGAGCCGTTTGACGCTGCTCAGGGACTTCATATCCTCGATTTGCAGAACCAGCTCGTGCAGGTGCTGGAAGGTGCAGCTGAGCATGGCAATGGCCAGATCGGGCTGGGTTTTCAGTTCGTTCAGGATGGTGGAGGCCTTGACGGCCAGCAGGCGGCTGTTGGTAACCGCCTCGGATGACACCGGATACAGGCCGTTTTGCAGCGCGGCAGCCTCGCCGAAGCTCTCGCCGGTGGAATAAACGGTGACAACGACTTCCTCGCCCGTCGAGGTGATGCGAGTCAGTTTTATCCAGCCTTCCAGAACCACATACATGTAGTTCGCTGCGTCCCCCTGAATAAACAGCGTCTGGCGGCGGTCGATATTCATCACCGAGCTGTCGACAAGCAGAACTTTCAGGATGTCATCCGGCACATTTTTGAACAGGACCGAATGCCTGATGGCTGTCATATCTTTTGAATCAAACACGCGCTTTCGCCCCTCGAAACCTGTGTAATCACGGGAAGTGGTGATGGATGCCCCTCGACTTGGGCCAAATGATACACCTATGCGGGCGACGGGGTCCACCGCAATAGTGGCGATGCGAAGCAGCGGGAACGGCTGCAGGAGCGGCATTTTGTCCGGTCAGTCAAATAAACAGCGGTTGTCTTGACTAAAGTCAACGCGCGGGTCGAACGCCATGTCTAAACCCTCTGTGAATCAAAATTTCGTGAAAGCCATGACGCACCCAATTTTCCCAACCCATACAGGAGCTTTCGCGCCCGGACTACCGGCGCGACAAACGAATCCTGCCCGTTTTCTCTCCATGTTGCTGCTGGCAATGTTGTCGTTTGTTTTTCTGCTGTTCGCGTCGCCTGTGCGCGCGGACGGTGTGCCGGTGCTGGAGAAATTCCTTCCAAAGTATCCGGCAACCGAGTTCGTAGACGGCGCGACCGCCTACGGCGCGATACGCGACGACATTCCCGTGGCGCCGATTCTGAAGGACAGCACCGTTCTGGGCTATGTCTATATCAGTTCGGATTTCGTCAGCACGACAGGCTATTCCGGCAAGCCCATCCACATGATGATCGCCATCGATACCGACGGGAAGCTGATACGCGCCGAACTGGTCGAGCATCATGAACCGATCGTGTTGATCGGCATTCCGGAGCGCAAAATTCGCGCCATGACCGAGAGCTACAAGGGGCTCGATATTGTGGCCGAGGCTGCCGCCGAAGGTGTGGGGCATGATGTCGAGATTATTTCCGGCGCGACCGTGACCATCATGATCATCGACGACTCCGTTGTGCGATCCAGTATCAAGGTCGCGCGTTTCCTCGGGCTGGGCGGGCTGGACAACAGTGCTGCCGAGACCGGTCCGACCCATGTTATGAATATGGATGAGCGCGAGATTTACGACTGGAATACGCTGGTCGGTGACGGCAGCGTGCGCCGTTTGACGCTGGATGTGGGCCAGATCAATCAGGCCTTTGCGGACACCGGCGATGAACGCGTTCTGAAACATGCCGAAACCGCGCCGGACGATCAGACCTATATCGACCTCAATCTGGCGCTTGTATCTGCCCCCGGCATCGGGCTGAGCCTGCTGGGAGAGAACGAATTCAACAATCTGACCGAGTGGCTGGAAGACGGCGATCAGGCGATATTGCTGGCAGGTCGCGGTATCTATTCCTTCAAAGGCTCCGGCTATGTCCGGGGTGGTATTTTTGACCGTATCCAGCTGGTGCAGGGCGATATTTCGGTGCGCTTCCGTGACCGCCAGCATCAGCGCCTGCGTGTGGTTGCTGCGGAAGGCGCGCCCTCGTTTACCGAGATGGATATTTTCAAAATCCCTGCCGACTCGGGCTTTGACCCCACCAAACCGTTCCGCATCCAGCTGCTGGTGCAGCGCCCTGTGGGCCCGGTGGAGAAAACCTTCCTGACGTTCGACCTGGGTTACAACCTCCCGTCGCGCTATCTCACCGCGCTGGCGCCGGCGGTGACGCAGACAACACACGAGGAAGATCAGGCCAACGCCGATGCCCGCGCCGAGCTGTGGAAACGCATCTGGCAGAGCAAGAAGCTGGAGATCGGCCTGCTGGTCGGCATGCTGACCGTTCTGACCGGCGTGTTCTTCTTCCAGGTGCAGGTCACCCGCCATGCCCGCGCTTTCTACTGGTTCCGCATGTCGTTCCTGACATTGACGCTGGTGTTCCTCGGGTTTTCACAGAACGCGCAACTTTCGGTGGTCAACCTGATGGCGCTGGGCGCCTCGCTTCGTGAAGGGTTCAGCTGGGATGCCTTCCTGATGGACCCGCTGGTGTTTATCCTGTGGGTATCGGTCGCTGTGACAATCCTGTTCTGGGGCCGCGGCGGGTTCTGTGGCTGGCTATGCCCCTTCGGTGCCATGCAGGAGCTGAGCAACCAGATCGCGCGCTTCTTCAAGGTGCCGCAGTGGACGCTGCCTTGGGGCCTGCACGAGCGCCTCTGGCCGCTGAAATATATGATTTTCCTCGGACTGTTCGGGCTGTCGCTGGTTTCGATGGCGCTGGCCGAGCAATACGCCGAGATCGAACCGTTCAAGACCGCAATCATCCTGAAATTCGCCCGTGGCTGGCCCTATGTGATGTTCGCCACTGTGCTGCTCGGGATCGGCCTGTTTATCGAGCGTTTCTATTGTCGCTACCTCTGCCCGCTCGGGGCGGCGCTGGCGATACCGGGGCGGATGCGCATGTTCGACTGGCTCAAACGCTACAAGGAATGCGGCTCCCCCTGCCAGACCTGCGCAAACGAGTGTTTCGTGCAGGCGATCCACCCGACGGGCGAGATCAATCCGAATGAATGTCTGTCCTGCCTGCACTGTCAGGTGCTCTATCAGGATCATTCAAAGTGCCCGGTTGTCATCAAGAAAGACAAGCGGCGCGCCAAGATGGCCCAAAGCACTGCCTCCGTTGGCGATGCTCTGGACCGGTTAACCAACCATCCAAATTTCAAACCAAGCAAGGAGAAGAATGATGGCTAAAGAGAAACCGACTAAATGCGTGATCAAGGAGGGGCTGACACGGCGCGATGTGCTGACCGGACCCGCCGCAGGTGTGGCCGTCGCCGGCCTTGCTGCTGCCGCAACCACCGTAACCGCAACACCGGCGCTCGCCGCTGGTGCGGAAGTCAATGTTGCTCCGGGTGAACTGGATGAATACTACGGTTTCTGGTCCTCGGGTCAGGCTGGCGAGGTTCGCATTCTTGGCGTTCCGTCCATGCGCGAGCTGATGCGTATTCCGGTGTTCAATCGCGACTCGGCCACCGGCTGGGGTGAAACCAACGAATCCCTGAAGATTCTGACGGAGAACCTGATGCCCGAGACCAAGGAGTTTCTGGCAAAACGCGGCAAGCGCGACTACGAGAACGGCGATTTGCACCACCCGCACATGTCCTTCACGGACGGGACCTACGACGGTCGCTACCTGTTCATGAACGACAAGGCCAACACCCGTGTTGCCCGTATCCGTTGTGACGTGATGAAACCGGACAAGATCATCGAGATCCCGAACGCTTCGGATATCCACGGTCTGCGCCCGCAGAAATACCCGCGCACGGGTTATGTATTCGCGAACGGCGAGCACCGTGTGCCGCTGATCAATGACGGTACCAACATGGATGACGTGGAAAACTACGTTTCCATCTTTACCGCCATCGACGGCGACACCATGGAAATCGCATGGCAGGTGATGGTCTCGGGCAACCTCGACAACACCGATGCCGACTATCAGGGCCGTTATGCCATGTCGTCCTCCTACAACTCCGAAGGGGCCACAAACCTCGCCGGTATGATGGAAGCCGAGATGGACCACGTTGTGGTCTTCGACATCGCGCGTATCGAAGCTGCTGTGGCTGCCGGCAAGTACGAGGTCCACAACGGCGTGAAAGTTCTGGACGGGCGCAAGGGTTCCGACCTCACGGTCTATATCCCGATCCCGAACAGCCCGCACGGCGTGAATACCTCGCCCGAAGGCAAATACGTCATGGTCAACGGCAAACTGTCCCCGACGGTTTCCGTCATCGAGTGGGACAAGATCGAGGCCGTATTCCAGGGCGCCGATCCGCGTTCCGCAGTTGTCGCCGAGCCGGAACTGGGCCTTGGTCCTCTCCACACGGCCTTCAACGGCAAGGGCGAGGCCTATACCACGCTCTTCCTCGACAGTCAGGTCGTGCATTGGGATATCGAGAAAGCCATTCGCCTGTATAACGGCGAGGACGTGGACCCGATCATCCAGAAAACCGACGTGATGTATCAGCCGGGCCACAACCATACCTCGATGGGTGAAACCAAAGAGGCCGATGGCAAATGGCTGGTGTCGCTGAACAAGTTCTCCAAAGACCGGTTCCTGAACGTAGGGCCGCTGAAACCGGAGAACGACCAGCTCATCAACATCCAGGACGGTGCGCTGGAAGTGGTCCACGACGGCCCGACCTTTGCCGAGCCGCACGACTGTATCATCGTGCGTCGCGACATCGTGAATCCGCTGTCCGTATGGCCGGCCAACGACCCGTTCTGGGAAGAGGCCACCAAACAGGCCGAAGCCGACGGTGTTGTGCTTGGCGATGACAGCAAGGTCATCCGCGAAGGCAACAAGGTCCGCGTCTACATGTGGTCCTCGGCCCCGACCTTCTCCATGGAGGAGTTCACGGTCAAACAGGGTGACGAGGTGACGGTCTATATCTCCAACATCGACGATGTGGACGACCTGACCCACGGCTTCACGCTGGGCAACCACGGGATCGCGATGGAAGTGCCGCCGCAGGCGACCGCCTCCATCACCTTCACCGCGGACCGTCCGGGTGTTCACTGGTTCTACTGCCAGTGGTTCTGCCACGCCCTCCACATGGAGATGCGCGGCCGGATGCTGGTCGAGCCTGCATAGGAACCTGACCATGCCGCGTTCGCTCCTCCTGCTGTTCCTTCTGCTTCCGGCCTTCGCCGGAGCCGGAGAGGTGCGCGTATCGGGGGAAGCGGGTGCGCTGGTTCTGGCCATTGAAAATGCGCAGGCGGGGGATGTCCTCCGCCTGAGCGACAACGCGCTCTATCTGGGCGCAATCGAGATTTCCGTGCCGCTGACCCTGATCGGCAACGGCGCAACCATCGACGGGCAGGAAACGGGCTCGGTTATCACCGTGACCGCCGAAGATGTCACCATCCGCGACCTGACCGTTATCGGCTCCGGTTCCGGCGGCGACGGGCTGGACGCGGGCATTACGCTGAGCAAAACCGCCGACCGCGCAGTGGTCGAGGGCAACCGCATCCTCGGCAACCTGATCGGCATCGATGTCCACGGGGCAAAGGATGCGCTGGTGGCGCGCAATATCATCGAGGGGCGGCAGGACGGCCGTATGAACGACCGCGGCAACGGCATCTATGTCTGGAACGCTCCGGGTGCGCGGGTGATCGGCAACGATGTGCGCTGGGGCCGCGACGGGGTGTTCGTGAATACCTCGAAAAACAACGAATTCATCGGCAACCGCTTCCGCGACCTGCGTTTTGCCGTGCACTACATGTATGCCAACGATTCCGTTGTCGCCGGCAATATTTCCGAGGGCAACCACCTCGGCTATGCCATCATGTATTCCGACAACGTGCTGATCGAGGGCAACCTCTCGCAGGGGGATCGCGACCACGGCATCATGATGAATTACACCAACAAAAGCCGGGTGGTGGACAATACCATCCAGCGTGTTGGTGACAAATGCGTGTTTATCTATAATGCACATCGTAACAGTTTCGAGGGCAACCTGTTCGAAGGCTGCAATATCGGCATCCATTTCACCGCCGGTTCCGAGCGTAACGATATCTCCGGCAACGCTTTTGTCGGCAACCGTACACAGGTCAAATACGTCGGCTCGAAATGGGTGGAGTGGAGCAAGGACGGTGTTGGAAACTACTGGTCCGACCACACCGCCTTTGACCTGAACGCCGACGGTATTGCCGATTCCGCCTATCGCCCGAACGATATCATGGACCAGGTGCTGTGGACGCAACCGGCGGCAAAATCGCTGCTCGGCTCGCCCGCTGTGCAGCTGATCCGCTGGTCGCAATCCGCCTTTCCGGCCCTCTTGCCGGGCGGGGTCATCGACCGCGCGCCCCTGATGCAACCCGATTTGCCCGCTATTCCAGAATGGGAACCGATCCAATGACCGTCCTGCAGATAGAAAACGTATCGAAATCCTTTGGTCCGCTGGAAAGCGTGCGGAGTGTCTCCTTGAGGCTCGGGGAAGGTGACCGCGTTGCCCTTCTCGGCCACAACGGTGCCGGTAAAACCACGCTGATGCGCATGATACTGGGCCTGACGCCGGTGACCTCGGGCCAAATCTCCGTTCTTGGCAGCGCTCCGGGCAGCCGCCCGGCGCGCCGCGCCATCGGTTTTCTACCGGAAAGCGTGGCTTTCCACGGCGCACTGACGGGGCGCGAGCAGTTGCACCACTTTGCCCGCCTGAAATCGGTGAAAACCTCGGCCGCCGACGAGCTGCTGGAACGTGTCGGTCTGACTCACGCCATGAACCGGAAAATCCGCACCTACTCCAAAGGCATGCGCCAGCGCGTAGGTCTGGCACAGGCGTTGCTCGGCACGCCGAAACTGGCACTGCTGGATGAACCGACAAGCGGCCTCGACCCGATTTCGCGGCACGAGTTTTACGATATCGTCGATGATCTGGCCAAGGCAGGCACCGCGGTTCTGCTGTCCTCCCACGCGCTTACCGAACTGGAAACCCGCACCGACCGGATTGCCATCATGAGCAAGGGGGAGCTGCTGGCCAACGACAGTCTGGCCAACCTGCGCCGCCGTGCCCGTCTGCCGATCCGTGTCGATGTGACGGCAACCCCCGATACCGCCGACCGTATAGCGGACCAGCTGGGCGGCAAGCGAACCAACGGGTGCTCGGTCTCGCTGGATTGCCAGCAGGAAGACAAACTCGCGTTGCTGGAGCAGATCACCGGACTGGGTGAACTGGTCAAGGATATCGACGTGACACCGGCCAGCCTTGAACAGCTTTATCGCCACTACAGTGTGCGCACACCGGAGGACAAATAATGTCGATACTCGCCATTGCCCGACTGGAGCTTCTGATCGCACGCCGCAATATGTGGGTCGCGACCTCGCTGATTCTGATGGGGCTGTTTTCCTCCGTCCTGACCCTTGCGGGCGGTGCCCCGACCGGAACACTGGGCGTTGACCCGCTGCTTGTCGCGACCACCTCGATCACCACCCTCTCGGTCTATCTGATCCCGCTGATCGGCCTGTTGTTGTCCTTCGACGCCATCGCCGGGGAAGCAGAGCGCGGCACGCTTGCCCTCAGCCTGACCTATCCGGTGTCGCGCGGCGAAATTCTGGTGGGAAAATTCCTTGCCCATCTGGCCGTGTTGGCCTTTGCCGTAGCGGTCGGCCTTGGCCTGACCGCCGCCCTCACCATCTGGAAATATGGCGCGGGCGATATGTCCTTCGCTCCGCTGGTCCGGCTGTTCTTCACCTCTCTGGCGCTCGGCGCGGCGTTTCTGGGGATCGGCTACACCGTCTCCGCCCTGACCCGCCAGACCGGCGTGGCATCGGGCATTGTCATTATCATCTGGCTGGTCTGCGTGGTGCTCTACGACCTCGGTCTGCTTGGCGCACTGGTGGCAGACGGTGGCGGCTTCTTCACCAAAACCGTGTTTCCGTGGCTGCTCGTCGCAAATCCTGCCGATGCCTTCCGCCTGATCAACATGCCGGCCGAAACGGTCTCGACCCTTTCCTCCGGTATCGGCGCCGCGGGTGGTGCTTCCGGTCTGGCCGGTCAACTGGCCTCGCTTCTCCTCTGGCCGCTGCTGGCGCTGTTCTTCGCATGGGGTGCGTTGCGGAGGGTCGAGCCATGAAATTTCTGCTGGCCATCCTGCTCGCCCTGTCGCTCTCCGCCTGCAAAGAGGACACCGGCTCCGCCGAAATTCCCGCGCCCGCCTCGCTGAACGCCGAGGCCGCCGGATATTATTGCCAGATGAACATTCTGGAACATGACGGGCCCAAGGGGCAGATATTCCTCGCAGGCCTGCCTGCGCCACTCTGGTTCAGTCAGGTGCGTGACGGTCTGGCCTATGTCCTCTCACCGGAACAGGAAGGTGAAATCCTTGTGCTTTATGTCAACGATATGGGCAAAGCCGCAAGCTGGAGCGAGCCGGGCGAAGATAACTGGATCATGGCGCAGGACGCCTACTATGTCGTCGGCTCGGATGCCAGGGGTGGCATGGGCGCACCGGAAATTGTGCCCTTTGGCGAGGCCGCAGCGGCCGCGGAATTTGCAGCCAGCCGTGGTGGCGAAGTGCTGCGCATGAATGATATTACCGCCGAGATCGTATTGGCTCCCGTCGATTTCGATCCGGCAACACTGGAGACGAACGAATGACGACCCGAAGAAGAATGCTGACCATCCTCGCCGGTGGTGCCCTGTTACCCGTAATCGGACAGGCTGCAGCCACGCCCGCGCCGGCGCAATGGCGGGGGATTGCCCTCGGGGCCGACGCACAGATCATCCTCGACCATCCCGACGCCGATGCCCTGATCAGGCAGGCCGTCGCCGAAATCGAACGGCTGGAGGGGATTTTCAGCCTCTACCGCGACAGCCAGCTAACGCGGTTGAACCGGCAGGGGCGCCTAGACGATCCGGCCTTTGAAATGGTGGAACTGCTGTCGATATGCGATCACCTGAACACCCGCACCGGCGGCGCTTTCGATCCCGCAATCCAGCCCCTCTGGGCGCTGTATGCCGAGAGTTTCGCCGCCGGAACCACGCCGGACGACGGGCAACTGGCCGAGGCACGTTTGAGCAGCGGTTGGGGTAACCTTCGCTTCGACGCTTCCGAAGTCGCCTTCACACAGCAGGGCAGCGCACTCACCCTGAACGGTGTCGCGCAAGGATATATCGCCGACAAAATCGCCGCCATGTTCCGTTCCAACGGAGTCGAAAACGTGCTGGTCAACACTGGGGAGATCATGGCCGTCGGTTCCGCACCGGACAGTAAGGCGTGGCCGGTCAAACTGCGTGACCGCACGGGGAAACTACCGCTGCGCAATCAGGCCGTCGCTACGTCGGCCCCGCTCGGCACCACGTTCGACCAAGGCGGCAAGGTCGGCCACATCATCGACCCGCGCAGCGGCAAACCGGCCGGCCGCTGGCCGCAGATCAGCGTCGTCGCCCGCAGCGCCGCATTGGCTGACGGGTTCTCGACAGCCTTCTGCCTGATGGACAGGGAAGAAATCGCCGCTGCCCGCACGGATGCGGTTATCGACGTGATCCTTTAAGGTCAGGCGTCGTCCCACTGCCAGAGCGCGGGGATAAACCGGTAGGCATCCCCGGAGGGCATCACATAGCCGACGCCGGGGAAGGGGAAGTGGAATCCCAGAACCGCCATGCGGTCCGCCGAGGTCTGATCCAGAAGGCGTCGACGGGTGCTGACCGTCAGGTCGCCGTCCATGTCGAAATTGCCGACCCATCCGGGGCGCTCGAAACTGACATAGGCATGGGAAACGGAATCGCCGAAAATCATCAGGCTTTCGTCGCCGCTCTCGACCATCACCGACATATGCCCCGGCGTATGGCCGGGCGTGTCGATCATACGAATCCCCGGCGCAACCTCGTGCCCGTCCTGCACATGCTCCATCTGCGGCTCCGCCACGGTTAGCGAGTTCACCGCCCCCAGCACGACCTGCTGCAGGGGGGCTGCAACCTCGTTCACGCGATCGGGTTTCATCCACCAGTCGTATTCGGCCGAGCCGATGAAATAGGTCGCATCGGGGAAAATCGCCTCGTCAAAATCGTCGCGGATACCCCAGACGTGGTCGGGGTGGGCATGGGTCAGCACCACATGGGTGATGTCGTCGTAGTTGATGCCCGCCGCTTCCAGATTGGACAGCATCCGTCCCGCAGTGTCGAAAAACCGTGTACCGCCACCGACATCGACGATCACTTTCGCATCGCCCAGCTCGATCACTACATGGTTCATGTGGGCGTAATGGGTGGTGCTGTCGAGGTAGTGCTGCTCCAGAAATTCCAGCACCTCTTCCTCGTCCGCATTCTTGCCCAGGCGTCTGGCGCTGCCGGTAAAATACCCGTCCGAGACCACGGTCAGCTGCGCCTCTCCGACCTTGAAACGGAAGTATCCGGCGGCCTGTCCGCTATCCGGCGGGCTGGTGCGGGCCATCACCGGAGACGAGAGCGCAAAGGCCGGCGCGGCGGCGGTCATTTTCAGCAAATCGCGGCGGGAAGGGCGGAGCAGGGACATTCAAAACCTCTTTCTGGCTGACAGGAACGGGCAGTTTTGCGGGAAAAAGGCGCCAGAGCAAGAAATATATGCAATTTGCTGCATCCGTGCGGTCAGGGGCCGGAGCGTGTTTCCGGCCCCTGACGGGGATTTTACTGCGCGTTTTTCGCGATCAGTTCCTTGGCGGAATCGATCAGGGCCTGCCCGTCGATGCCGAGTTTGTCCATCTCGGCCAGCCATTCGGTGACCACCGGTTTGGCGGCTTCCATCCAGCGGGCTTTTTCGGCGTCGTCCAGCACGATGATGTCGTTGCCGGTGGCTTCGGCCCTGGCGCGGCCAACCTCGTCACCCTCGTCCATGACGCGACCGAACATCGCCGCAACCTCGACACCGGAGTTGGCATCGATCACCGCTTTCAGGTCATCGGGCAGGGCATTATAGCTGTCGTTGTTCATGGTCAGAACAAAGGTTGCCGTATAAAGGCCGGGGTTGGATTCAAAGCCTGTGTGGCTGCTCACCAGTTCCGGCACTTTCAGCGGCACTGTGACTTCCCACGGGATCACGGTCCCGTCGATCACGCCCTTGGACAGGGCCTCGGGCACGGCGGGCACCGGCATGCCGACCGGTGTTGCGCCGAGTTTGCTCAGCAGGTTGGTGATCACGCGGGTCGGGCCGCGCAGTTTCTGGCCGGCCACATCCTCGAGGCTGTTGATCGGCTTGTTGGTGTGGATCCAGCCCGGACCATGCACATGGAAGGCGATCGGGCGGGTGTCCTGAAACTCGTCCATGGCGTTCTGCTCGACGTATTCCTGAAACGCGCGCGAGGCGCTTTCGGCGTCGCCGGTCATGAACGGCAGCTCGAAGGCCTCGGTTTTCGGGAAGCGGCCGGGCGAGTAGCCCAGAACCGTCCAGACGATATCGACCACCCCGTCGCGCGCCTGATTGTAGAGCGAGGGGGGCGCGCCGCCGAGCTGCATGGACGGATAATGCTCGATCTTGATGCGGCCGTTGGAATCGGCCTCGACCTTGGCGATCCACGGTTCGATGGCGTTGGCGGGGATTCCGGCCTGAATCGGCAGGAACTGGTGCAGACGCAGGGTGACTTCCTGCGCCAGCGCCGTGGTGGCGAGGGCGACGGCGGTTGCGGTTGCCCCGATAAACAGTGACAGTTTTTTCATGTGATACTCCCATATTGACCGCCACACATTGCGGCGGCCAAAGGGCTGTCGTCAACCGTTTTTGCCGCGTTACATGCCGATCAGGGACAAGTCGAGCCGCCCGTCCTTTACCGGCGGGCACCAGAAATTGCTGCCGCTGACCGGGCGACTGAAGCGGAACAGCGCGTCGAGAATCCCGTCCTCCAGCCCGGCCATGCGGCGCATCTGGACCTCGAAAGCATAGAAGGAACTCCCGAAGGCAACGAACTGCAACCCCTCGCCGCGCGTGTCACTCCACGGCATGGAGCGGCGCACAACAAAGGCCTCCGGCTCGAAACTCTCCTGCGCCGTGCGTTTGACATGGGCATCGATCGGGGCGTCGGTCAGCTCCACATCGTCGCTGGCGCGACGCCCGATGATATTGTCGCGGGTTTGCAGCGGAAAACTGTCGAAACGGGCCAGATCATGCACCCATTTCTGCACGGATACGAAACTCGAACCGGCCGCAAATGCCGCGGCCTCGGCGGCGGCCCCTTCGGGGTTCTCGGTGCCGTCCTGATAACCGCTAAGATCAAGGCCGGTTTTGTATTTGAACCCGTTGGTCTGGTCGACCGGCACAAAGGCCGGCGCCAGATCCTGCAGCAGAACGCGCGCATCATGCGCAATCTGGCCGGCATCGTCGCCGCGTAGCCACAGCCACAGATCCGCTTGTGTTGCAGGCACCTCGCATCCGGGTCCGGTCAGGGCGCGAAAGGCGTGCAATTCCTCAAGCGATTGCCCGACTCCCTGCACCAGACCCGCGCCCAGCCCGATAACCAACGCGTCCGAAACCGGTCGTTTCGCCAGCATTTTCAACACGGGCGCAGGATTTTCTCCGGGGACTGCCCGCAATTCGATGAAGCGCGCCTGCGCCGGAACCGGGGCCAGAATGCCGGGTTGAGATTGGGTCATATCGGTTTTCCCTTGTTTTGAAACACAACGCCGCAGCCTCGGCCCTCGCCAAGCCCTGTGGTTTGTTCTATCTATGACCGGAATTACAGGGCGCAAGGCTGGATGACCATGACGCATATCAATCGAAAACTCTCGGTCGCGCCGATGATGGACTGGACGGACCGCCATTGCCGGTATTTCCACCGGCGTTTCAGCCGCGAGACGCTGCTTTATACCGAAATGGTCACCGCGCCTGCTGTCATCAACGGCGACCGCGCGCGCCTGCTGGGCTATCACCCCGACGAGCACCCTGTGGCACTGCAGCTCGGCGGCTCCGATCCCGACCAATTGGCCGAGGCCACGCGTATCGCCTGCGATTTTGGCTATGACGAGATCAACCTCAACGTCGGCTGTCCATCGGATCGCGTGCAGTCCGGCAGTTTCGGGGCTGTGCTGATGGAGGACCCCGCGAAGGTTGCGCGTTGCGTCGGGGCGATGGTGCGCGCCTCTGACGGGCCGGAGATCACGGTGAAATGCCGCATTGGCGTTGACGACCAGAACCCCGCCGAAATCCTGCCGGAGTTTCTGGCCCGCGTTTCGGCAGCCGGTATCCGCAGCTTTACCATCCATGCCCGCAAGGCGTGGCTTCAGGGCCTCAGCCCGAAGGAAAACCGCGACGTGCCACCGCTGGATTACGATCTGGTCTATGCCATGAAGCGCCTGTTTCCGGGGCTGGAGATATGCATCAACGGCGGGGTCACCTCGCTGGAGGAGGCCGAAGCCCACCTTGCGGCAGGGGTGGACGGGGTGATGATCGGGCGCTCCGCCTATCACGAACCGGCGGCGATCCTGTCGCAAGCCGACCGCCGGATATTCGGGGCCGGAACGGATGTCACGGCGGAACAGGCGGTGCTGGATATGATCCCCTACATCGAGGCCGAACTGGCCAAAGGCACGCGCCTCAACCAGATCACCCGCCATATGCTCGGCGCTTTTGCCGGCCGCCCCGGTGCGCGCAAATGGCGGCGGGTGCTGTCCGAGGGCGCGCACAAGGACGGGGCGGGGACGGAACTGGTGCTGGCGGCGCTGGCCGAAATACAACAAAGAGAGGACGCCTGAATGTATGGTCTGGAACTGTCACAACTGTTGCCGATGCTGGCTCTTTTGCTGGCCATCGGTGCCATTGCAGGCGTCATAGCGGGGCTGCTTGGTGTCGGCGGCGGCATCGTTCTGGTGCCGGCCTTTTACTATACCTTCGCCTCGCTGGGGTATGACTCCGTGATGCTGATGCAGATTTGTGTGGCAACCTCGCTGGCGACGATTGTATTCACCTCGGTCCGGTCGGTGTTGAGCCACAACAAAAAGGGTGTCGTCGACTGGGATATCCTGCGCGGCTGGGCTCCCGGTATTGCCATCGGAGCATTGCTCGGCGTCCTGACTGCCCGCGGCATGAAATCCGAGAGCCTGATGATCGTGTTCGGCGTCCTCGGCGTGATCGTCGGCCTATACCTTGCGTTCGGCAAGCAAAGCTGGCGATTGGGTGACCAGATGCCGGGCGGTATCGCCCGTGCCATTGCCTCGCCGGTTCTGGGTTTCCTGTCGGTGCTGATGGGTATCGGCGGTGGCAGCTTCGGCGTGCCGATGATGACCCTCTACGGCCGCCCGATCCATCGCGCAGTGGCAACTGCCGCCGGTTTTGGGGTAATTATCGCCGTGCCGTCGGTGCTGGGCTTCCTGCTGTCAGGCTGGGGTGTCGAGGGCAAACCGCCGCTTACCTTCGGTCTGGTCAACCTGCCCGCCTTCGTTATCGTGATTTCCATGACGCTGCTGACCGCGCCGCTCGGCGTGAAAATCGCCCATTCGATGGACCCGAAACCGCTGAAACGGGTATTCGCCGCCTTCATCATGCTGATGGCGCTGAACATGCTTCGCAAGGCGTTGATGTAGCGCTACTGGCGCAGGATCATCCGGTCCTTCTGGATGACCGCTTCGCTCAGCGACTGAATAAAGCTCATCCCGAGCAGCGAGGAATGCAGCGCTCCCGGCTCCGCCACAGCAGCGCGCAGGTCGTGGACGGTTACATCGCCGATGGTCAGTGTGTCGATAGTGATCGGAGCCACGAAGGATTTGCCGTTGGCCGTCGTCAGCGGGGTTGAAAAATCCAGCGATTCCATATCCAGCCCCATGCGTTGCGCATCGTCGTTGCGCAGCAGCACCAGCGAGGCTCCGGTGTCGATCAGAACACCCACATCCGCCCCTTCGATCTGGGCAATGGCACGAAAGTGCCCGTCCCAGGAGCGTTGCAACGATGTTTCCCCGCGGGTCAGGGCCAGTGCTGCGGTTTCCGGCGCCGGTGGCGCCAGGTTGCGGTTGTATTCCGCGCTCAGGTATTCGATTCCTGCGATGCAGGCGAGGGCAATCGCTCCGTGCAGAATGCGGTGCCTGTCTTCGGACAGAAAACCCAGAAGGTTGCGGATAACTCCGGCAAAAGCGGTTCCGATCAGCCCGAAGGCCAGCAGGCTCAGCCACCAGCCACTTTCGGTACTGAACACCATTTCCGAAAAATTGTCCCGCAGCAGGAAGGCGCCAGCCAGATATGCCATCAAGATCAGCGCCCACATTTGCACGGTTTTAGTATCCTTTTTTAGGGGTCGGAAAGCACCGGAAAACCATGAACAAGCCCTGATGCTACCCAGTGCCGAATGAGAATTCAACCTCCGGTTAGAAAAAACCGTAATATGAAAAGGTTAACGTTTGGTTTCCCTGCGCCGCCCGCCGCGCCGTTTTTGCAACCGGCCCGCCCGCTCCGGCAGGGTCTCCATTAACACCCGCCGCGCCTCCGGTTCCATTTCGGACCACGCCGCGATTTCTTCGGCCGTGCGGTAGCACCCGACACAGATACCCTCGAGCGGATGCAAAACGCAAAGTTTTACACAGGGCGAGTCGATCTCGTCGCGTTTCCAGACCTCATCCATTATCGCGCCCCAGAACAGCCAACCGGTCCAGCACCCCTTGCAGGATATACCCGGCTGCCACATGGTCGATAACCTCAGCACGCCGCCTGCGAGAGGTATCGGCCTCCAGCAATGCGCGTTCGGCGGCGACGGTGGACAGGCGTTCGTCCCAGAAGGTGATCGGCACCTCGGTCAGGCGGGCGAAATTGCGGGCGAAGGCGCGGGTGGATTGCGCGCGCGGCCCTTCGGAGCCGTCCATGTTGCGGGGTAAGCCCAGCACCACGCCGGCAATGTCGCGGGCATCAATGAGTTCCAGCAGGCGCGCGGCGTCGATACCGAATTTCTTGCGTTTCACGGTTTCCAGCGGCGTGGCCACACTGCGGAAGGTGTCCGAGACCGCAACGCCGATGGTTTTCGTGCCCAGATCCAGCCCCATCAGGGCCCGCATCGGCGGCAATGCCAGTGCGAAGCCCTCGACGGTTTCGTGGATATCGCCGCTCATCAGTCGGCGATACCGACACCACGGGCAGCCTCGGTTACCGTTTTCAGTCCGGCGGGATCCTCGGCAAAGGTGGTTTGCGCCTCGCCCCAGATGGCAGCGGCCTTGTCGGTTTCACCCAGATTGCCGAGCGCGGTGATGGGCTGCGCCCATTCGTCCGCCGTGCCGCCCTGGCTGGCCAGTCGTTCGGACAGGCGGGCAACCATCGAACGGATGAAGCTGTTGCGTTCTTCCTCGGTCATGTCGCCCGCGGCCTGGATATCGGCAGCCGAGGGGCCGCGTGTGGCGGCGGGGCGGTTGATACCGGCCGCAGCCGCAACCGCGTCGATCTGGTTTTCAATAATCGGAATCCACGGCGCATCGGCCGGCCCTTCCTCCAGCAGATCGTTCCATATCTGGTAGGTCCGCTCCGGCTGCTCGCGCTGCAGCATGGCGATACCGGCGTAATAGCGCGCCCGCGGGTTGGTTTTGTCGAGGTTGATCGCCATGGTCAGCGCATTCTCGGCTTCGGGCGAGACATAGTAGTCCGCCGCCACGATCATGATCTCCGCATAGGCGGACCAGTCGTCGGCAGTCGCGTCCTCGCCCAGAATACGCATCACATCGGACTGCGCCTTGCGCGCATCGATATAGCGCCCGAGTTGCGCCAGATTGTCGGCCAGCATCCGGTGGCCGAGCAGGTCATCGGGACGATCCTTGAGGACCTCCTGAAGCTGCGCCACCAGTTCCACATGACGCGGGTCGGGCTGGTTTATTTCCGGCAGGTTGTCGACAGCGCCGCTGGCCTGAACCGCGGCCTTCTCGGCCTCTTCCTGTGTCGGGCGATCGGCAAGGCGCTGCTGCAGCGGCAGATCGGGAAGCCCCGGAACGCCGAGATCGAAATACAGGATAACACTTCCGCCCAGAACGGCCGTGGCCACGACCGCCGCCAGAATGCGCGAGGCGTTTTTCGGCGCGTTGCCCGAAGCATGTTCCGCAGCCTGCGCAGCATCGGCGGCCAGCAGGCGGCGCGATACTTCGGTACGGCTGGCTTTGGCCTCCTCCTCGGTCAGGGTGCCGCGGGCAAGGTCGGTCTCGACCTCTTTCAGCTGGTCCTTGTAGATTTGCACATCATAGGCAGACCGCGTCGCGGCGCTCGCCTTGGGCCGTAGCAGCGGATAGAGAATCCACACTGTGGCGATTACAGCGGCAGCGATAGCAACGATCCAGAAGAGCATGTGTATTTCCCGTTTGATTTTCCGGCGCGACAATACCCCGCGAGTTTCCCCGCATGCAATGGCCGAAAAACGCGCAGGGGGGATTGCGATATGATAATGTCGTGAACTAGCATCCAGATGACGGAAAAAGGACGGGGTTTTGCGACTTTCTGTAGCATTCCGGACCTGAAGCCGGTGAATCGGTCGCACCCCTGCGCCCGGCCCTATGGAGGCCATGGACCAATGAAACGCTATTCCGCCTTTGCAATCGCCCGCGAAGCCCTGCGCCATCACACGGGATGGGAGCGCGCGTGGCGGTCTCCGGAACCGAAAGACGAATACGATGTGGTGATCGTGGGCGCCGGCGGGCACGGGCTGGCCACGGCCTATTATCTGGCGAAGAACCACGGGATTACCAATGTCGCGGTGCTGGAAAAAGGCTGGCTCGGCGGGGGTAACACGGGGCGCAACACCACGATCATCCGCTCGAACTATCTGCAGGACGAATCCGCCGCAATCTTTGAGCTGTCGCGCTCGCTTTACGAGGATCTGTCGCAAGACCTGAATTACAACATCATGTTCAGTCCGCGCGGTGTGATGATGCTGGCGCAGACCGAACACGAACTGCGCGCTTGGAAGCGCACGGCACATGCCAACCGCCTCGCCGGTATCGAGTCGAAGATGGTAACACCCGAACAGGTCAAGGAGATCATCCCGATCATCGAGACCGCAGGCCCGCGCTATCCGGTTCTCGGCGGCCTCTGGCAGGCGCGCGGCGGCACGGCGCGTCACGATGCGGTGGCATGGGGCTACGCCCGTGGTGCCTCTCAACGCGGTGTCGATATCATCCAGAAATGCGAGGTCACGGGTGTCGACCGCGAGGGCGGGCGTGTGACCGGTGTGCAGACCTCCAAGGGGGCGATCAAATGCAAAAAACTGGCGATCGTGGTTGCCGGCAATTCCGGCGTGCTGGCGGAAATGGCGGGCTTTCGTCTGCCGATTGAATCGATGGCTTTGCAGGCGCTGGTTTCCGAGCCGATCAAGCCGGTTCTGGACTGCGTGGTGATGGCCAATACGGTGCATGGCTACCTGAGCCAGTCCGACAAGGGCGAACTGGTCATCGGCGGCGGCTCGGATGCGTTCAACAACTACACGCAGCGCGGCTCCTTCCACCATATCGAGGAAACCGTGCGCGCGTTGATCGAGACCTTCCCGATTATTTCACGCCTGAAGCAGCTCCGGCAATGGGGCGGTATCGTCGATATGACCGGCGACCGCTCACCCATCATCGGCAAAACGCCGGTCGAGGGCGTGTTCATCAATGCCGGATGGGGCACAGGCGGCTTCAAGGCCATTCCCGGTTCAGGCTGGGCCATGGCCGAATTGCTTGCAGATGGCGCACCGAGAGACCTCGCCGCACCTTTTTCTCTGGACCGGTTTGCAGAGGGCCGCATGATCGACGAATCCGTCGCCGCGGCTGTGGCCCACTGATGTCGGCCCGTTCCCTACCTGTGCAGGTCGTAATGATAGACACTCTCGTGCGGCTTGCGCAAAGCCCAGACGAGAACGACCACAAACAGTGCAAGGAAGGCAAGAATCACCGTATTCACATAGTCGCTGGTAGAGATGCCGGTGTAGTCGAAAATGACTTTTCCGACCATATCCTGCAGCTTGTCGACAGTGGATACGACGTATCTTTCGATTTTATCGTTAATACTCATTACAACTTCTCCCACCCCGAGCGGATACAATACAGTGCCCGAGTACCCCTGAAGCTACCACATTTAGATAAAAACTTCAAATCGAATCTTTTGCTTCACGCGGGAGGAGAGTCATGAGTCTGCTACACAAGAAAGACGGCGGCGAACTGCGCCACGAACTGCTGATCGGCCTGATTATAATCTGGGCGATACTGTCCGCGATCGCCATGTTCAACGCCTGGGTGGAGGTCTTCCCCGCCATTGGTGCCGTAGCTCTGGCCGTCGGAGTTTCGATCTTCCTGACCCACCGTTTCACCTCGCAGGAGGAACGCCGCCTCTGGGACAATCAGGAGGAAATACAGCTTCGTATGATCTGGCGCTACATCACGCAGATGCAGCGTGGCGGGCGCAAGGGTAACGATCCGATGACGATGGACGAACTGGCCAAGCGTATCAACCAGAGCTTCGATTCGATGCTGAAGTCGAAGCATGACGAGGTCAAACAGGAAACCTATCGTTACGAAATGATCTATTCCGTCCTCGGCACCCTCCAATGGGGTCTGGGGCGGATGCTGGTCGAACTGGTGCACGGATTGTGAGGGTGAAACGATGCTGAAACTGACATGCCCCGCCTGCGGCGTCGAGGCCGAGGAAACCGAATTCGCCGCGGGCGGCGAGGCGCACCTGGAACGTTTCGGTCCCGGTTCGGACGATCAGGATTTCGCCGACTACCTGTTTGGACGCAAGAACCCGCGCGGCGTGCATTTCGAGCGCTGGCGCCATGCTTTCGGCTGCGGCAAGTGGTTCCACGCCGCCCGCTGCACCGCCACGCTGGAGGTTTTCGGCACCTATAGCGGGCAGACCAGCGAACCGCCTGCCGATATTATCGCGACGATCAAGGCGCGCCGACCAGACTGGGAGGGCTTCGAATGACCCGTCTTGCCTCCGGCGGTCTGCTGATCGACCGCTCCGAAACCCGCTATTTCACCTTCAACGGCCAACGTTTTACGGCGCAGGCGGGCGACACGCTGGCCTCGGCTCTGCTGGCCAACGGGCAGAAACTGGTCGGGCGCTCGTTCAAATACCACCGTCCGCGCGGCATTATGGCGAGCGGCGCCGAGGAACCCAACGCGCTGGTCAACATGGGTGAGGGCGCGCGCTTCGAGCCGAACCAGCGCACCACTATGACCGAGGTTTTCGACGGGCTGAGCGCGCGTTCGCAAAACCACTGGCCGACGCTCGATTTCGACATCGGCGCGATCAACAACCGGCTGCCACGGTTTTTTCCGGCCGGTTTCTACTACAAGACGTTTATGAAGCCGCGCTGGGCGTGGAAACATCTGTTCGAGCCGGTGATCCGGCAATCGGCGGGCCTCGGCTCGGTGCCGACGGATAAGGACGCCGACCGCTACGAATATTTTTATGCCTATGTCGATGTTCCTGTCTCTTATACACATC
>WFTU01000432.1 GCA_015485375.1 Paracoccaceae bacterium
GCCTTGTCCCGCTGGCCCAGCGCCAGATAGGCCTCGGCCAGCCGCAAGGCACCCCGGCCGGAGCGCGGCGCCTGCCGTTTGAAATAGGCTACAATACGGTTCGGATTGACCCCCTCGGGAATAATCTCCTCGGAGACTTTCTGCATCAGGTTGATGCCGGGCCAGTCGGGATTGCGGGCAATGAACCCTTCGTATTCTGTCAGGTTGCCCTCGCCCGCGCGCAGGCGGTGCCACTCCACCAGATCGGCGACAACGGGATCGCCCGTGCGCGAGGCAATCGAGGCGGCCAGCCCCCAATCCTCCGCCTCGACCGCATCGAGCGCCTGCGCAAGCAGCGCCCCGCTCTCGCGAGTCGACTGCGCCGAAACAGGCTGCAATGTTGCAAACAGAACGAAAATCGCCACCGGAACACCGGTGAGCAGGGAAAGAAACCGCATTTTGCCTCAACGTTTTTTCTATTTTGGCCCTAAATACACGACTAAACCCGATTTGTCTCGCCCCGCTTGCTTGCAGTGGCAGCAATTCGCCGCTAGCTATACGGAAAATCCAACCCCCTGACGGAGGCCATCATGTTCAAAGGTTCCATGCCCGCCCTAATCACCCCGTTTTCCAACGGCAAGGTGGACGAAAAGGCATTGAAGGCCCTTGTCGAATGGCACATTGCCGAGGGCAGCCACGGCCTCGTCCCCGTCGGCACCACCGGCGAATCCCCGACCCTGACGCACGAGGAACACGAGCGCGTCATCGAAGTGGTAGTGAATGCTGTCAACGGCCGCATTCCGGTGATCGCCGGTGCCGGCTCCAACAACACGGTGGAGGCGATCCGTTTTGTGCAGTTCGCGCAGAAAATCGGCGCGGACGCGGCGCTGGTCGTTACCCCCTATTACAACAAGCCGACGCAGCGCGGGCTGATCGCCCATTACACGGCGATACACGACGCCAGCGATATCCCGATCATCATCTACAACATCCCCGGCCGCTCGGTCGTCGACATGACGCCTGCGACTATGGGCACCCTGTCGAAACTGCCGCGTATTGTCGGTGTGAAAGACGCCACCGGCGACATTACCCGCGTGTCGCAACAGCGCATCACCTGCGGCACGGATTTCAACCAGCTTTCGGGCGAGGATGCCTCGGCGCTCGGCTATAACGCGCAGGGCGGGCATGGCTGCATCTCGGTTACCGCCAACGTCGCGCCGAAGCTCTGCGCCGAGTTTCAGGAGGCCACGCTGGCCGGCGACTACACCCGCGCGCTGGAACTGCAGGACAGGCTGATGCCCCTGCACGAAGCGATCTTTGCCGAGCCCGGTGTGGTCGGCGCGAAATACGGCCTCAAGGTGCTGGGCAAATGCAGCGACGAGGTCCGCCTGCCGCTCACCGGCCCGCTTCCGGTCACCGAAGCACAGATCGAGGCCGCCATGCGCCACGCAGGGCTGATCGACTAGCCCATGGCCCCGCGCAAAAAAGCCGATCCCAACAACAAGACCGTCGCGGAGAACCGCAAGGCGCGCTACAACTATGCCATCGAGGATACCATCGAGTGCGGCATGGTCCTGCAGGGATCCGAGGTCAAATCCATGCGCGAGGGCGGCGTGAATATCGCCGAAAGCTATGCCAATATCGAAAACGGCGAGCTGTGGCTGATCAACTCCCACGTTCCCAAATACGAGCAGGCCAAGACCTTCAACCACGAGGAGCGCCGCCACCGGAAATTGCTGGTCTCGAAAAAGGAACTGTCCAAACTCTGGCAGGCCGTCGGGCGACAGGGCATGACCCTCGTGCCGCTGAAAATCTATTTCAACGACAAGGGCCGCGCCAAACTGCTGCTCGGCATCGCCAAGGGCAAGAAGAAGCAGGACAAGCGCGAGACCGAGAAAAAACGCGACTGGCAACGCCAGAAATCGCGCCTGTTGCGGGATCGCGGGTAGGAATGAAGTATCGACCAGAGATTGACGGCCTTCGTGCCATTGCCGTTATGCCGGTAATTTTTTTCCATGCCGGCCTCAGCTGGTTTAGCGGAGGATACGTCGGAGTCGATGTGTTTTTCGTTATTTCCGGATACCTGATCACCACCATCATCATTGATGAACTGTCCGAAAATAGATTCTCTATAGTTAGGTTTTACGAACGTCGCGCTCGCCGGATCCTTCCGGCGTTATTTTTCGTACTGGCAAGTTCGCTTCCGTTTGCATGGCTCTTGCTAGTAGGAAAACCCCTACAGGACTATATCCAGAGTCTTGTTTCTGTTAATTTTTTTGTTTCAAATTTCTTCTATTGGTCCCGAAGTGGATATTTTGAAACCGCTTCCGAGCTGTTGCCATTCCTGCACACCTGGAGCCTCGCGGTTGAAGAGCAGTTCTATATCTTTTTCCCCATAATTCTTGGTGTCTTGTGGCGCTTCGGCACAAGATTCGCAGCCGTTACGTTGCTGATAATGTTGTTATCCAGCTTAGGTCTAAGCGAGTGGGCGTCAACGCGATACACCGCCGAGAATTTCTTTCTGGCCCCGACGCGGGCCTGGGAACTACTGATCGGCGTACTCGCGGCGTTTGCCATAAGGTTTTCCAAACACAGCTTCAATTCCAACAATCCGGCCAGCCTGACCGGACTGGCGCTGATACTATTCTCGGTTTTTGCATTTGACGAAACCACCCCCTTCCCCGGACGTTATGCACTGGCCCCTACAATCGGAGCGGTCCTGATAATCTTGTATGCGGGCAAAACAACTATTGTGGGAAAATTGCTGTCTCGACGTGGCTTCGTGGGTATCGGCCTTATTTCCTACAGCACATATCTCTGGCACCAGCCTCTTCTAGCATTTTCCCGCCTCGCCAATACCGATACAACGTTGACCGGACTACAAATATTCATTTTGATATCTGCGGCTCTGGGAATGGGTTGGTTCAGTTGGAAGTTCATTGAAACCCCCTTCCGGAACAAACAGCGCGTTTCGAGAAAGCAGATATTCACGTTCGCCGCAATAGGGGGAATTGTCTTGATATCGCTCGGCTTTGGAGGCGCGAAACTCTCCGACGCCAAAACCTTTGGTGGAGTATTTGCGAAAAACGTACCCGCCTCACTACAAGGCTGTGCAGGAACGATACCACAAGACGGTGAATGTACTGTCGGTGCGCCAGAAACCCCTGAAATTGCGATTTTAGGGGACTCACATGCAATGGTACTTGCAAACTATATGGGTCCCGACCTCGAAAAAATGGGATTGAGCGCCGTTCAATTGGCAAGAACGGGATGTATTCCGGTGCAAAATCTGGTGCGAGAAGATCAAGATGGTCTCTGCAAACAATTCAATGACGATGTGTTCCGGTACCTGACAGAGCGAGAAGAAATCAAAACGGTCATTCTTTCCGCCCGATGGACTCTATACATGATGAAGTCGCGGTTCGACAATCAAGAGGGCGGAATAGAAACCGGAAAGGAAGTTAACTACTTTCCTTCCGATATTGACGATCAAAACCAGACCGGCCGGAATGTTGAAAATTTGCTTTCGACGTATATACAACATGGCATTCAAAGGCTCCTTGACGAGGGTAAACGTGTCATTCTGGTCTATCCAGTACCTGAAGCAGGTTGGGACCCTGAACGAATTGCCGTTGTCAGCACACGTTTAAAGGGGATTCCGTTTGAAGAGATTGAGATATCAACCAGTTATCCGGTCTTTAAGGAACGCAATTCGGTGTCCTATGCGGCACTGGACAGCATACCGGAAAATCCCCGTCTTTTCCGAATGCTCCCCGAGAAATTGTTGTGCGATACCGAAATAGAGGATCGCTGTATGGTCGCCTTCGGTGGCAAGCAGTACTACAGGGACGACGATCATCTCGGGCAGGCTGGTGCAGAATTGATCATTGAAGAAATAGTGAAAATTCTAGATAAATTGCCCAGATAGTTCCTACGTCCTGTCACGTTTGAAATTGTTGCGGGATCGGGGATAGCGGCATAAGGTTTCCCGAAAAGGAGCCACCATGCCATTTCTGCCCAGCCTGCCCGAAACCGCCCACCTCTCCGACCTGTTTGGGCAATTCCCGCGCGGCGTCCGGCCGTTGATGGAATACACCGATGCCGTGCTGCGTGACGAGGGCGAGTTGAGCATTGGCGAGCGCGAGCTGATCGCCACCTATACCTCCGCCCTCAATGCCTGCACCTTTTGCTACGGCGCGCATAAAATCTATGCCGAGGCTTTCGGCATCAGCGAGGAAATGATCGAGGCGCTGGTAGCCGATCCCGATACCGTGGAAGGCATCGACAAGCTCAGGCCGATCCTGCGCTATGTGCAGAAACTCAACACCCTGCCCGCAAAGATCGTCCCCGCCGACGCGCAGGCTGTCTATGACGCCGGCTGGACCGAGGAGGCGCTTTACGAGGCCACGCTGGTCTGTTCCCTCTTCAACATGATGAACCGGATTATCGAGGGCACCGGCGTCAATTTCGACTACGCGGGGAACAAGGATGTCCACTCCATGCGCCGCGACGCTACCGATCCGGCCAACCACACCTAC
>WFTU01000433.1 GCA_015485375.1 Paracoccaceae bacterium
CGTCGCCGTAGCGCGCGGGGAGTGCGAGTTCATAGCCGAGCTCGCCGGAAAACGAGATGCGGAACAGGCGGGCGGGGATATTGGCGATTGTGACCGGCTGGCAACCCATGAAGGGGAGCGCGGAGATGTCTTCGGCGACCAGACCCGCCAGCAGGTCGCGGGCCTTGGGGCCGGTCACGGCGAATTGCGCCCATTGTTCGGTGACGGGGGTGATATGCACGTCGAGATCGGGGCGGATGGTGGCCTGGAATTCCAGATGCGACAGCACATCGGCGGCAGCGCCCGTGGTGGTGGTCAGCAGGTAGTGCGCCGCACCAAGACGCGCCAGCGTGCCGTCGTCCAGCACAAAGCCGTCCTCGCGCAGCATCAGCCCGTAGCGGGTTTTCCCGACCGCGAGGCTGGCGATATTGTTGGTGTAGATGTGATCGAGGAAGGCGGCGGCATCGGGGCCCTGAATGTCGATCTTGCCGAGGGTGAAAACGTCGCAGACGCCGACGGTGTTGCGCACCATCATGACCTCGCGGTCGCAGGATTGCCGCCAGTGGGTTTCATCCTTGTGCGCGAACCATGCGGGGCGGTGCCAGAGGCCGACCTCGACCATTTTGCCGGATTTCTCGGTGGTGAAATCATGGCTGGGGATGCGGCGTTCGGGGGCAAAACCCTTGCCCCTGCCCCCTGCCCCGAGCGCGCCGAAAGTGACGGGGGTATAGGGCGGGCGCGAGATGGTGGTGCCGGTGGCCTCGATGCTCTGGCCGGTGAGTTCGGCCATGATGGCGAGCGCGCCGACGCTGGAGAGTTTGCCCTGATCGGTGGCCATGCCGAGGGTGGTGTAGCGTTTGAGATGCTCGACAGAGCGGAAGTTTTCGGCGTGGGCCTGCCGGATATCCTTGGTGGTGACGTCGTTCTGGAAGTCGAGCCACGCGCGGCCTTTGGCATCGGCGACATGCCAGAAGGGGGTGATGTTGACGGGGGCGTCCTCGGCCTGCGGCAGTTTCGGGCGCACCTGTTTGAGGCCGAGGGATTTGAGCGCAGCCTTGGCGGCGGCCATGCCCTCGGACAGGGCGGCGTGGGTGGAAAAGCTGCCGTTGGCAGAACCTGCCACGGCGAGGTTCGGGATGGTGTCGGGGGTGGGGACGAAGGCGGCGATACCCTCGTTCCACGTCGGTTTTCCGCCCATGTGGCCGGTGATTTGCAAGGCCGGATTCCAGCCGCCGGAAACCGCGAGGCAATCGGCGTTGATCTGCTGTCGGCTGCCGTCGGAGGTGCGGACCGTCAGGCGCTCGATGCCGAGGCGGCCACCGGTGCCGACTACCGCTGCGCCGGTGTAGATGGGGCAGTCGAACTCCGGTGCGATGTCGTTGCGGGTGTCGATCAGGGCGGTGACGGTGACGCCGGCGGCCTGCATGTCGGTGACCGTGCGCCAGCCGTCGTCGTTGTTGGTAAACACCGCGACGCGGCTGCCGGGGGCGACGGCGAAACGGTTGGTGTAGGTGCGCACGGCACCGGCGAGCATGATGCCGGGGCGGTCGTTGTCGGGGAAGGCGATCGGACGCTCGATAGCGCCGCTGGCGAGGATGGCGTGTTTGGCAACGATGCGCCAGAAGACCTGTCGCGGGGCCGTACCGGAGTCGGCGACATGTTCGGCGGTGCGCTCGATTGCGCCGTAAGTGTCGCCGTCGTATGCCCCCGTGACCGTGGTGCGGCGCATCAGGGAGACGTTGGGCATTTCCGCGAGTTCGGCGACAGTTCGGGTGGCCCATTCATCGGCGGGCTGGCCTTCGATTTCGGTAAATTCCACGTTGAGGCGGCCGCCGAAAACGAAATCCTCCTCGGCCAGAATGACTTTGGCGCCCCCTTTTGCGGCGGTGAGTGCGGCCATCAGGCCGGCGGGGCCGGAGCCGATGACCAGCACGTCGCAATGGGCGAAGGCTTTGTCATAGGTGGTCGTATCAGCTTCGCCGGAGAGGCGGCCAAGGCCGGCGGCGCGGCGGATCAGGGGTTCGTAGAGTCTGGCCCAGAGGGCGCGCGGCCACATGAAGGTTTTGTAGTAGAACCCCGCGCCGAAGAAGGGGGCGAGCGCGTCGTTTGCCGCCAGCAGGTCGTTCTTCAGGTTTGGCCAGCGGTTCTGGCTTTGCGCTGTTAAGCCTTCGTAAACCTCTTGCATGGTAGCACGGGTGTTGGGGGTCAGGGCTGCGCCGGTGCCGACCTCCATCAGGGCGTTGGGTTCCTCGGATCCGGCGGTCATCACGCCGCGCGGGCGGTGGTATTTGAAGCTGCGCCCCGTCAGGCGCACGTCGTTGGCCAGCAGCGCCGAGGCCAGCGTATCCCCCGGGTGGGCCGTGTAGGTCTGCCCGTCGAAATGGAAAGGAACGGATATGTTGCGGTCGATCATGCCGCCGTGAGGCAGGCGGCTCATGGGGTGTCCTCCACGACTTCGCGCGCGGGGCGGGTGGAGTGAATTTCGTGCGTTGTGGTGTTGCGGATAACGTGCAGCCATGCCCGGCAACCCGTGCTGTGTTGCCATAGCTCGACATTCTCGCCTGCGGGGTTTTCGCGACTATATATATAGTCCTGCATGGCGGCGGGATTGTCGGGACGGTGCAGCAGGCTAGCGGCGCCGAGGTAGGTGAACTCGCGCAGGTCGCGCTCTCCGCAATATGGGCAGGTGATGCGCATCTGTCCCTCCCTAATGCCTGTTCGGGCGCGCGCCGGTGCCCTCGTCGTCGAGGAGTGCGCCGGTCTCGAACCGGTTCAGGCGGAATTTTGCGGCGTAGTCTGCCGGTTCTCCGGTGGCCAGCAGGTGCGCAAAGGCGGCACCGGAGGCGGGCGTAGCCTTGAAACCGCCGTAACACCAGCCGCCGTTGAGAAACAGGCCCTCAACCGGCGTGCGGTCGATGATCGGAGCGCCATCCATGCTCATGTCCATGATGCCGCCCCAGCTTCGCAACTGCCGCGCGCGGCCCAGCATCGGCATCAGGGCCATGCCGGCCTCGGCCACATGCTCGACCATCGGCAGGTTGCCGCGTTGTGCGTAGGAGTTGTAACCGTCGATATCGCCGCCGTAGACCAGCCCGCCCTTGTCCGACTGGCTGATATAGAAGTGGCCCATGCCGAAGGAAATCACCGTGTCGATCACCGGTTTGACGGCCTCGGTCACGAAGGCTTGCAGGACGTGGCTCTCGACCGGCAGGCGCATTCCGGCCATTTCCGCCAGTTGCGAGGTGCGACCGGCGACGGCCATGCCGGCCTTGGCGGTTTTGATGAAACCGCGCGTGGTCTCGACGCCTGCGAGCGCACCGTTTTCGATCTTGAAACCGGTGACTTCGCAGTTCTGGATCAGGTCGACTCCGCGCAGGTCCGCACCGCGGGCATAGCCCCATGCCACACCGTCGTGGCGCGCGGTGCCGGCCGTGCGTTGCAGCAGCCCGCCGCGGATCGGGAAGCGGGCGTTGTCGAAATCGAGATAGGGGGTAAAGGCGCGGATGTCGTCGGGGCCCATCAGAACCGCGTCGTCTCCGGTGGCGAGATTGGCATTGCCGCGCCGCGCCAGCCCGTCGAACTGCCCGTCGTCATGCGCCAGCAGCAGGCAGCCGCGCGGCGAGAACATGACGTTGTAGTTCAGCTCCTGCGACAGGTTTTTCCACATTTTCAGGGACTGCGAATAGAATTCTAGGTTCCCGTCCAGCAGGTAGTTGGCCCGCACCACCGTGGTGTTGCGCCCGACATTTCCGCCGCCCAGGTAGCCTTTCTCCAGCACCGCGATATTCTGCACGCCGTAGGTTTTCGCCAGATAATAGGCGGTCGCGAGGCCGTGCCCGCCGCCGCCGATGATCACCACATCATAGGCTTCTCCGGGCGCCGGATCACGCCAGACCGGTTTCCAGTCGCGGTTACCCGTCAGCCCGTTTTTCACGATTTGCAGTGCCGAGTAGCGCACGCGGTGCCTCCTGTGGTTCGCGAACCAGAAAAGCGGGGAATGGCGGCTATTGCAAGAATAATCAGGGTGCGACACACGGCTTTTCGGTCATGGTGAGGTCCTGAAGATATGAACAAACCATTAAACCGGTTTAGTGGTTTTGTTAACCCTGTCGTTGTGCTTGAAACTGCACGGTTATTTTCGATTTCCGAAATCGGGTTCGGAAATTGTTAACTTTCGGCTATCCGGTTTGCCCACGGGCACCGGCAGCGGTTACGCCCCCGAACCCCGCCAGCCGCAGGGTTGATACAGCGCCTTGTCATGCGCGGCGCGCTCTACTATAGACCTCGCAAACTATTCCGATACAGACGAAGGTCCGATCATGCCCAAAATCAACGGTAACGAAATCCGCCCCGGCAATATTCTGGAACATAATGACGGCCTCTGGGTCGCTGTGAAGGTCAGCCATGTGAAACCCGGCAAGGGCGGGGCTTTTGCGCAGGTGGAGATGAAGAACCTGCGTAACGGGTCGAAGTTGAACGAGCGTTTCCGCGCCGCCGACAAGGTGGAAAAAGTGCGCCTTGAGCAGAAGGACCAGCAGTTCCTGTATGAAAACGACGGCATGCTGGTGTTCATGGATACCGAAACCTACGAGCAGATCGAACTGCCAGCCGATATTCTGGGCGAACGGCGGCCGTTCCTGCAGGACGGGATGACCATCCAGATCGAGTATCACGAGGAGGAGGCGCTGAGTGCCTCCCTGCCCCAGCGCGTGACCTGCAAGGTTGTGGAAACCGAGCCGGCCGTGAAAGGCCAGACGGCGGCGAACAGCTTCAAGCCCGCGATCCTTGATAACGGGGTGCGCGTGATGGTGCCGCCGTTTGTCGGGCAGGACGAGGATATTGTGGTCTCCACCGAAACCATGGAATATGTCGAGCGCGCCTAGCGCCCTCACCCCCCTATTTTGAAAGTCTGAACAATGTCGAATGCCTCCGCCAATCTCAATATTATGGTCAAAGCCGCCCGCAAGGCCGGCCGGAGCCTTGTCCGCGATTTCGGCGAGGTGGAGAACCTTCAGGTTTCCTCCAAAAGCGCGGGAGATTTTGTCTCCAAGGCCGATCTGAAGGCCGAGGAGATCATTCGCGAGGAGTTGCTGGAGGCGCGTCCGAACTACGGTTTTCTGGGCGAGGAAGGCGCGGAAGTGGCGGGCACCGACCCGACGCGGCGCTGGATTGTCGATCCGCTGGACGGGACCTCGAATTTCCTGCACGGGCTGCCGCACTGGGCGGTTTCGATTGCGCTGGAACATAAAGGGGAGATCGTCGCGGCAGTGATTTTCGACCCGACCAAGAACGAGATGTTTACGGCGGAAAAAGGCGAAGGCGCATGGATGAACGACCGGCGTTTGCGCGTGTCCGACCGTCGAGAGATGATCGAGATGCTGTTCGCCACCGGTCTGCCGTTTGGCGGGCGCACGGACCTGCCGGAAACCTTGCAGGATCTGGCGCGGATTTTGCCGCGCTGCGCCGGTGTGCGGCGCTGGGGATCTGCGGCGCTCGATCTGGCCTATGTCGCGGCCGGTCGCTACGACGGATTCTGGGAGCGGCGTCTGAACGCCTGGGATCTGGCGGCCGGTGTGCTGCTGGTGAAAGAGGCCGGCGGTCTGGTCGAGGGGTTC
>WFTU01000434.1 GCA_015485375.1 Paracoccaceae bacterium
CAAAAACCGGCGAACATGTGCGTTCGCTCTACTGGGATTATGCCCATTCGGAGGACTGACATGCTGCCCGGCACCATGCGCGCCATTGAAATCAGCGAGGCCGGAGGGCCGGAGGTTCTGCACCTGACCACCCGTCCGGTGCCGGAACCCTCGACCGAGGACATCCTGATCAAAATCGAGGCCGCCGGTGTCAACCGCCCCGACGCCCTGCAACGCGCGGGGGCTTACGCGCCACCGCCGGATGCCTCCGACCTGCCCGGTCTGGAATGTTCGGGAGAGGTCGTGGCTATTGGTTCCGGCGTCACCCGCTGGAAGATCGGCGACAAGGTCTGCGCCCTGCTGCCCGGTGGCGGTTACGCCGAATACGCCACCACCCATCAGGATCACGCCCTGCCGGTCCCCGAAGGCTTGACCATGATCGAGGCCGCGGCCCTCTGCGAAACATTCTTCACCGTCTGGACCAATGTGTTCGAGCGCGGCCATTTGCAGGCCGGCGAAACCTTCCTCGTCCATGGCGGCACCTCCGGCATCGGCACTACCGCCATCCAGCTCGCCAAAGCCTTCGGCGCGCGGGTGTTTGCCACCGCCGGCAGCGCCGAAAAATGTACGAAATGCGCGGAACTGGGGGCCGAGCGCGCTATCAACTATAATACGGAAGACTACGTCGAGGTCGTCAAATCCGCCACCAACGGGCGCGGCGTTGACCTGATCCTCGACATGGTCGGTGGCCCCTACATCGCCCGCAACATCCGCGCGCTCGCTGTTGATGGCCGCCTCGCCATGATCGCCTTCCTCGGTGGTCCAAAAGCCGAAATCAACTTCGCCCAGATCATGGCCAAACGCCTGACCGTCACCGGCTCCACCCTGCGCCCGCGCTCCGTGCAGGACAAAGCAGTGATCGCCGAAGCACTATGCACCAAAGTCTGGCCCCTGATCGACGCAGGCCGCATAGCGCCCGTGATGGACCAGACCTTCCCGCTGGAACAGGCCGCCAAAGCCCATCGGCGGATCGAGAGCGCGGGGCATGTAGGAAAGATTGTTCTGACGCTCCGGTAGCCCCTACCGCGACAGGTCCAGAATATCCGGCCAGGGCGCCTGATCGGCAGTGGCGAGCGCCGCCTGTCCCCACCACACCACCAGCTCCAGATCGAAAAGGCGGGCCGGCTGCAACATGACAGCCAGTACCGTGCGGCTTGGCGGTCGCGCACTCTCTACCAGTCCGGGCGGAAAATTCTCCGCCAGATAGACCGGATCGAACATATCGCGAAAGGCGAACCCCTGCAGGGCCATCATATGGCGCTTGTCCGGCAGGTTTTCGACCAGCCATTGAACGTAGGCGGCGACCGTAGAAACCTCTCCGAGCAACTGCGCCTCCACCGTCGGCATCCCGATCTGCGCCAGCGATTGCGGCACCGGATAGACATCGAAACCGACAATATCCCCGTATTCCGAGTAGCGCAGAACCGCATCGAGATAGGCCGCCCGTTGCGCCGCGCTTGCATATTGCTGCTTGTCGAGAATGATCGGCGCGTGAACCATAACAACCGGCATTTCCGGCGCAATCTGCTTCACCCGCTCATAAAGCGCCTGCACATCGGCGAGCGGCACTCCCTTGTCCGGTGCCTCGTCATAATTCGTGACGGCAAAGACCTGTCCGCTTCCGGCACATTCCAGAACCTGCGCCAGAGGATCATCGGCTAACGGCGGCATGTTCCGCGCATCGGGATACAACAATTCGGCCGGCAGGATCAGGCGCACCCCGCTGTCGCGCAACGCCCGAAACGCGGCATCATCGGGACTGCATGGCGGCAGGAAATCCCCCTCGAAACCGAAAGATAGCGGCTCCGGCACCTCGCGATACTGGAAGGTCGGGAAAAAATAGGAGATACCGTTCGCCGCGAGGTCGTCGAACAGTGCCGGATAATCCCGCGCCGACGCCATATCCTGCGGCACGCCAGCCGCCGCGAAAGACTGCGCCAGCGCCGAACCCGCCGAAAACACGCCGACAAACAGGGCAACAAAAAACCGCCTCACCGGATCGGGTCCAGAATCGCGTCCTCCAGCGAGCAGTCCTGCACCGTTTCGGCACTGCACTGGCGTAGATCCAGTTCCTTCGTCAGGCAGATCCGCGCTTCCTGAATCAGGCCACCCTTGCAGGTTATCGTAATCTGGTCCGGCTCCATTTGCGGATTGGCTTCCAAAAATGCCGCCTCGATCACGCGGGCCGGAACCTCGACACTCCGGCTCAGCTTGCGCAGAATTTCGGGCCGCACAATGCTCTCGTAAGCCTTGCGCGCGGCCTCGTAATAGGCATCCGACGAAAGCCCCGTGCAGCGCCCGTGTTTCTTCCACTGATACCATGCCAGCCCGCTGGTCCCCATGATATCCGCCATCGCAGCCGTGTCGCCGCGTGACGGATCACGTTCGACCGTCAGGCAAAAGGACGGCCAGCCGCGCTCATACTGCGGCCACAAACCGTGCAGGGTAAAGCCGAAACCTTTCCCCTCGTCACACTGCGGCGAGTTGCGCGCGTCCCCTTCCAGTTCGCACCAGCTCGGCGTCCAGCTGAGCGACATCACATAGTAATCGAAATCTCCGGCGCGCTCGCCTTCGGCAAGGGCAGGGGAGGCAAATAGAAGGACTAAACAAAAGGTCTTTATCATTCTGATCATCTGTCATATATACACTCCCGAATTCCCCGCGAAAACCCAATAAGCGCTCCGCGCACCCGAGTTTTCACACCGGGACAGGTTTGTTTGAAGGAGAGACCCCATGGCGCTTCCATTGATGGCCAAAGCAACAGCCGTTTGGCTTGTTGACAATACGACGCTGACATTCCCGCAGATCGCGGAATTCTGCGGCCTGCACGAGCTGGAGGTCAACGGCATCGCCGATGGCGAGGTGGCGATCGGCGTCAAGGGTTTCGACCCCATCGCCAACCGCCAGCTTACGGCCGAGGAAATCGCCCGTTGCGAGGCGGACCCGAAGGCACGGCTGGAGCTGATGTACAATCCCGCTGCCGAAGGCGAGACCAAACGCAAAGGGCCGCGCTACACGCCGCTGTCCAAACGTCAGGACCGCCCCTCGGCGATCGCATGGCTGGTCAAGTTCCATCCGGAACTGACCGACGGCCAGATCAGCAAGCTTGTGGGTACCACCAAGCCGACAATCCAGGCCATCCGCGACCGCACCCACTGGAACATTTCCAACATTTCACCGATCGATCCGGTGGCGCTCGGCATGTGTAAACAGGGCGAGCTAGACGCTGCCGTGGCCAAGGCCGCGAAGAAAAAAGGCGCCGAGACCATGACCGACGACGAGCGTATGAAGCTGGTCTCCACCGAGCAGTCGCTGAACATGCCGGAAGAGCCGCGCGTGCCCTCCTCCATGTCCGGTCTGGAGAACTTCAGCCTGACAGAGCCGAAGGAAGAAGAGAAAATTGTCGATGCCGACAGCCTGTTCAACCTGCCGAAAGGCAATGGCGACGACGAGGACTAGGCGTTCCGCGATACAGAACAGAGAGGCCGGAGTTCGCTCCGGCCTTTTTTAATGCGCCGGAATATCCACCGGATCCAGCAGACTGCGCCCGCCGTCCACTGCCAGAATCTGGCCGGTGATGAAATGCGCCTTGCAGGAGGCCAGAAACGCCGCCGCATCCGCGGCCTCGTCCGCCTCGCCGATATGGCCGAGCGGAGTGGCCGCCACGATCTTGTCATGCAGGTCCGGATTGTCGCGCAATGACTGGCGCAGGCTGGCGCTCATCAGGCTGCCCATGGCGATACCGTTCACGCGGATACCGTGCGGGGCAAAAGCCACCGCCAGCGAGCGCGTGAGCTGGTCCAGCGCGGCCGTGGAAACCGAATAGGCCAGCAATTCCGGCCGCGTGCGGGTGGAGGCAATCGAGGACAGGTTCACAATCGCCCCGATACTTTCGTCGGGTTCGCGTTTCGGCGTCTGCTGGATCATCCGTTTCGCCACCGCCTGCGCCAGCCGCATGTTCACGGTAACATTCTGGTGCATCAGCTGCTCGAACACTTCCTCGTCATCCAGCGGATCGGAGGTCAGCACCTGACGGCTGGCGTTGACCAGCACATCGACGCGGTCGAAAGAGTCGATGGTGGTGGCCAGCAGGTTGTTGACGGTCAGTTTCTCGCGCAGGTTGCCGCTGAAGGCCGTTGCTTTGCCGCGCCCGTTTTGCAGCGCCTCGACTTCGGCATCGAGTTTTTCCTCGTCCATGTCGGCCAGCACCACGTTTGCTTCCAGCTCCACAAAGCGCCGGGCAATGGCGAGGCCGATGCCGTGGGCAGCGCCGGTCACGATAACGGTTTTTCCAGCGATCGTCGGGTCCATGTTCAACCTCGTGATTCCATCTGCACAAGCGCCGACACTAGCGGAAAGGCGTGCTGTTTTCGAGTAGTTTCTAACGTGCGCTTTTGGGCCTGCGGGCGCGGATAACCTTGAAGGCGCGATCCTGTTCCAGAATTTCCCAATGCTTGAAATGCGCCTCCAGCGCCGTTTCATACGGGAGCTGCCGGTTTGCCACCATCAGGAACTGGCCCGAAGGTTTGAGGATCCGTGCCGCCGCCGCAATAAACCCGATCCCGATCGAAGGCTCCGCCGCGCGGCTCTGGTGGAACGGCGGATTGGAAATAACGGTCTGATAGGGCGTCGCCGGCTTACCCAGCCCCGCCACATCGGCCCAGTGAAACCGCGCCCGCGGATCGGTCACATTGACCTTCGCCACCTCCAGCGCTGCATATTCGGCTTCGTAAAGGTCCAGCGACTCGATCTTCCCGCATGCCGCCAGCACCTGTTCGGCCAGATAGCCCCAACCGGCCCCGAGGTCGGCCACCGCCCCCTTTATCGACTTGTCGAAATAGCGCACCAGCGCCTCGGAACCTTTATCGACCTTGTCGGGGCTGAACATGCCGGGCGCTGTCAGATACCCCGCCGGATTGCGTTTCGGTGCCGCCGCCGCTTCCCATTCCGTAAATACTGCGGGGGCCTCGCCGGACAGCCAGAAAACCTTGCCGTGCGATTTTGACAGAACACCGGAAACATCCGTCGCCTTGCGTACCGCTTTCAACAGCGAGTCCACACCGTCCGTCTTGTTGCCGCTCACCAGCACCGGCCCGTCGGGCGGGGTCATCCGCACCGCGCGCGCCACATTGGCCATATTCTCCGCCCGATTGCGGGTCAGTTCGACTATAGCGCCGGAAAACGGCCCTTCGGCCATTGGCACAACAGTAAACCCGCGCGCTTCCAGCCGCTCGGCCACAGGCTTGAAGCCCTGCTCGCACACGAACCCTTCCCGCGCGGCCAGTTCCTGCGGAATCTCCGCCGGGGGACGGATAAACAGCATCGGGCCATCGGGAAGCTCGAGCAGCCCCTCGTCAAGCGGGAGCAATATACGGGCGGGGTCGGACATGGGGTTTCCCTTCAGGGACTATTCTTTTTCCATCGTGCATTGCAGCGGATGCTGGTTGCGACGGGCGTAATCCATCACCTGCGTCACCTTTGTCTCGGCAATCTCGTGCGTGAACACGCCGACAACCGCCAGACCCTTGGTATGCACGGTCAGCATGATCGCCTCGGCCTGCGTGGTGTTTAGGCCGAAAAACCGCTCCAGCACATGCACAACGAACTCCATCGGCGTGTAGTCGTCATTCAGCAACAAAACCTTGTAGAGCGGCGGCTTGGCCGTCTTCGGCTTTGTCTTTGTGACAATCGCTGTGTCCTGATCATCCTCGAAATCGGATGCCATGGTCGGGTTGTGGAAAACTCGGGTCATATCGGTCCTGTGTATACGCGTCGACCGACTATATATTCGCTCGGTGCAAATAGAAAAGGGGGCAAAAAGCCCCCTTTCCCGAAATCCTGTAAACCGGTGCCTAGGCAGCGAAGGGTTTCAGAGCGCCGGCAGCCTGAACACGCTCGTTGATCGGCGCGGTCACGTCTTTGGCAGCAGCCATATACAGTTCGTTCATTTTTGTAGCCTGTGCCACAAAACCCTCGAATGCGGATTTGGCGAATTCGGACTGTTTCTCGAACAGTTCGGTTGCGGTTCTGGCTGTCGCCAGTTCCTGTGCAACCGCCACGGCATCCTCGAAGGATTTTTTCGAGTATGTGGTGATTTCCTCGGTCAGGGTCTCGGTGACCTTGGCAGCGGCCTCGGAAGCCTTGACGATGGCTTCAACGTTCTGCTGGCCAAAGGCAGCGATATCCTCGAAACCTTTTGCAGCGGTTTCGGTGGTTTTGTCGGCTTTTTTAGCGGTTGTCTTGGCGGTCATGGGAGTTCTCCATCCATAGCGGGGCGGATTCGCCCCTGTAATTTCCTGACCCTCATATAGGTCTGATGCTGCACTGCGTCAAGATAATATTGTGCATCGCACCATTTGCCCGACTGAATCCCGTTAGCAACACCTCGGGACCAACTGGAAAATAAGTGTTTTCTTGTGCGGAATTCCCGTGCTAGAGTAGAAAAAAATAAATACGGCACCGGAAAACGGGCCGTTTGAGGCAGACATTTCGAACCGATCGGCAGATCTGATGTTTATTAAGGCAATACGGGGCTTTGTCCTCGTCCTTTCTCTTATGCTGTTGGCCGGCATGGCCAGCGCGGCCCCCTATGCCGCGTTCGTCATGGATGCGCGCACCGGCGAGGTGCTGCATTCACGCAACGCCGACACGCGCCTCTATCCGGCATCCCTGACCAAAATGATGACCCTTTATCTGGTGTTCAACGAGATCGAGTCCGGTCGCATGAGCCTTGACCAGAAGATCACTATCTCGCGCAATGCCGCCAGCGAACCGCCGTCGAAACTGGGGCTGAAAGCTGGCCAGAAAATCGCCCTGCGCTACCTGATCCGCGCCGCCGCCGTGAAATCCGCCAACGACGCCGCCACCGCCATTGGCGAGGCGATCTCCGGCTCCGAGGAAGAATTCGCCCGCTACATGACCAGCACCGCCCGTGCAATGGGCATGAGCCGCACCACCTTCAAGAACGCCAACGGTCTGACGCGGGCCGGACACCTGTCCACCGCCCGCGATATGGCCACGCTCGGCCGCCGCCTGTTCTACGATTTCCCGCAATACTACAACCTGTTCAGCCGCATCTCGACGGATGTCGCCGGCCGCACCGTCTATAATACCAACCGCAAATTCCTGCGCGCCTACGAGGGCGCCGACGGGATCAAGACCGGCTACACCTCCGCGGCAGGTTTCAACCTCGTCGCTTCGGCCCGTCGCGGCAACGAACGGATTATTGCCGCAATGTTCGGCGGCACATCGACGGCGCAACGCAACCAGCAGGTCGCCAAGCTGCTCGACATGGGTTTCGATCGCGCGCCGACCCGCGTTGCAACCGTCCGCCCGCCTGCCCTGCATATCTCGCCGGGTGGCGGCGGCAGTGCCCCGCGCGGCTCCGGACTGGTCCGCACCGCCTCCCTGCCCGCTCTGCGGCGCACCGGCAACAGCGTGGCCCCGCCGGCCGATGCGCCCGCCACGGTCGCCATGGCCCGCAATATCGACAATCTGGTGTCCACCGTGGTCAGCGAAGCCCAAAGCGAAGCCGCCGAGGCCGAAGCCGCCGCGATCATCGCCGCCATCACCGCGAGCGCGCCAAGCTCCGTCTCCGACGACCAGATGGAGCGCCCGCTCCGACGCCCCGCGAGCGTTGCCAATACGCAGGTCGCCAGTCTGGAACCGGCAACGGTCACCGATGCGACACCCGTGCGCCCGATCTACGAATTCGGTGACTGGGCCATCCAGATCGGCACCTACCGCAACCGCGTGAACACCGAAAAACTGCTGCTGAAAACCGCGCTGATGGACCTCGACTCGCTCGAAGGCGCCGCACGCAAGGTCGAGGTCACGCAGGTGCAGGGTGTCACCATGTATCGCGCCCGCTTCGTCGGCCTCAGTCAGGCCGACGCGGTCAAGGCCTGCGCCCGCCTGCAATCGCGTGGAGACTCCTGTGATGTCGTCGGTCCGGGCGGTTAAAAACTGATCTGCACATCCGGCAAGTCGAGCGCACGGATCAGATCCCGCACCTCCTGTCGTGCCGCTATATTGGAAAGTGTCAGCTTGTCCTTGCCCAGGTCTTTCAGATCGAGCAGAGTCAGCCCGTTCAGAAACAGCTCGCGGAAAATCACCCGTTCCGAGAACCCCGGAACCAGCCGGAAACCGATGCGGTCGGACAGTTCCTGCAACGCCGCCCCCACCTTGCGTTTGTTGTGTGCGTTCAGCGTGGCCATACGGTTGCGCAGCACCACCCAGTCCACCGGTTTCAGCCCCGCTTGCGAACGCAACTGCCGCGCGCTCCAGACCATCTCGGAATAGATCGAGGGGCCGAGCACCTTGCCGGTCGCCGGATCAAGCCGCGCCAGCAGATCGAAATCGATCAGGCTGTCGTTCATCGGCGTAATCAGCGTATCGGCCACCGAATGCGCCATCTGCGCATAGCGCGTATGTGCCCCGGGGCAGTCGATCAGGATAAAGGAACACTCGGCCTCCAGCGTGTCCAGCGCCTCGGCAAAGCGGCCTTCCTCCTCGGCCTGCGCGGCCTTCTGGCTGTCCTCCTGCGACAGGCGCAGGCTGAAGCGTTTGGGCATCGGCAGGTCCACATCATTGATGGTGCAATAGGACTCGCGGTTATCGATGTAGCGGAAAAAGCTCTGCTGGCGCAGATCCAGATCGAGTGCCCCGACCTGATGTCCGGACCGCGCCAGCGCCGACATCAGGTGCATGGCCGTCGTGGACTTGCCGGAGCCGCCCTTCTCGTTTCCGAATACGATAATATGTGCCATGGTCCCTCAACGAAAAAGCGCGCCCCGCAGGGACGCGCTGTAACTCGTATCCGATTCCGCCAGCGCGGAAAAGATCAGAAGCCGAGACCTTCGTATTTTTTCTTGAACTTGGATACGCGGCCACCGGTGTCCATCAGGCGTGCGTTACCGCCGGTCCATGCGGGATGCACAGACGGATCGATATCGAGGGTCAGTACATCGCCCTCTTTGCCATAGGTGGAACGGGTCTCGTAGGTGGTTCCGTCGGTCATCTTGACCGTAATCATGTGGTAATCCGGATGGATATCTTTTTTCATGTCTCTGGCTCCTGATATGCGGGACTAAGCACCCTGCGACAACCCCGTGGTCCGGTAAGGAGTCGCCCCGCGAAAACTTGAAGTCCGGCCTATAGCGAATGCCCGGCGATTGGGCAAGGGGATTCGTCAATCCTGATTATGCATCCGCGACTTTCGCAACGCCGCCAGATCGACCCGTTCGCGATCCCGCGCGACACCCGCCACCGCAGCCATTTCCGCGGCGCGGCGTTCTTCATCGGCAACCAGCGTCAGGGAATATGCCAGTGCCGCTCCGGCAGCCAGGACGCAATAGGCCCAGACCAGATATATGGCGATACCGTAATACAGGAACGGATCCAGCCCCAGCAGGTATTCCACGCTCAACTGCATCCCGCCAAAAGCCATGATAAACAGCACGAAGGGCAAAAACAGGACAACCAGCGACAGGATCAGCAAATTGACGAACTGCGCCCCGATCCCCCAGATGGTGAAATGGTTCGGCGGCTTGGCCACGGCCATCGCCGCCGCCGCCGCGACCGAGACCCCCATAGCCGCATAGGCCACACAGATCCCCAGAACCCAGCCCGCCGACACCGCAACCGGGAACTGCACGGCTGCTTCCTTTATAAAGTAGGACTTGAAACGGGCCGAAAGACTCGACGCCCGCGCCAACTCGTCCAGAAACGGGTTGCCGCTGATATTCAGACCGGTGATCATGACCGACAGGCCGAACAGGGTGATAATAAGCATCATCAACGGCACATTGAACCGCAGTACCCGCCATGTAACGCTGAACAGCTTGCCAATCTCGGACCCGTCCGTGACCTTCAACGCCATCATGCCGCCGCGAATGGCGAGAATGGAGAGAAAAACGAAAATCGGCTGGACAAACAGAACCACCAGCATCACCAGCGCGATCGGCTCGTCCTGCAAAATGTCGAATACGGTTTTCACGCCATAGAGGGTTATCCCCAGTACCGGCATCCAGAACAGAGCCACGATAAAGGACAGCACGATAGAGCGCGTAAAGAATTCACCAAACCACATTGCCAGAGGATGCCCCAAAAATACCGGTGTGAAAACCCTATGATTGCAGAAAATCCAAACAAAACGGGCGCCCCGCAGGACGCCCGTCTGAATTCACACCAGTCGCTCTTATTTTTCCTTGAGCGGACGGTAGTTTGTTTTCTCGGCGATGCGGGCCGATTTGCCGCGACGCTCGCGAAGATAGAACAGTTTCGCGCGACGCACCTTGCCGCGGCGGACCACAGTGATGGAGTCGATGTTCGGCGAATGCAGCGGGAACACACGTTCCACACCTTCACCGAAGGAGATTTTGCGAACCGTGAAGGCCGCGCCGATGCCTTTGCCGCCGTTACGGGCAATGCAGACGCCTTCGTAGTTCTGGACACGCGAGCGGCTGCCCTCGGTCACTTTGTAGCCTACGCGCACGGTGTCGCCGGCCTTGAAATCGGGAATGTCTTTGCCAAGCGCGGCAATCTGTTCAGCTTCGAGCTGTTCGATGATGTTCATATCAGTCGTCCTTTTTGCTCGTCTTTTCGACGAAGTTCTGCGCGTCCGAGAGCTCCTGGTCTTCCACCGAGTCCGCAATATGCGCTCGCCAGAGGTCGGGACGACGTTCCTTTGTCAGCTTCTCGGACTGGTCGGATCGCCATTTGGCGATGTTCGCATGATGGCCCGAAAGGAGAATTTCGGGTATCATACGGCCTTCCCATTCCGTCGGCCTTGTATACTGCGGGTGTTCCAGCAGACCATCGGAGAAAGATTCCTCCTCGGTCGAATCGGCGTTCCCGAGCACGCGGGGTATAAGACGAACGGTTGCATCAATCAAGGCCTGCGCCGCAATCTCTCCACCCGTCAGGATAAAGTCGCCGAGCGAGACCTCCTCCACCTCGCGCGCATCCAGCACACGCTGGTCCACACCCTCGAAACGTCCGCACAGCAGGGTGATGCCTTTGGCCTGTGAAAACCGCCGCGCCATAGCCTGATCGAAGCGCTTGCCGCGTGGCGACAGGTAAACCACCGGCCAATCCTCGCGGCTATGCCCCTTGTCGGCAAAATCGATCGCCCGCCCGACCACATCGGCGCGCAGAACCATGCCGGCCCCGCCGCCCGCGGGCGTGTCGTCCACGTTACGGTGCTTGCCGCGCGCGAACATGCGGATGTCGATCGGGTCGAGCGACCATAGCCCTTCTTTCAGGGCCTTGCCGGTCAGCGAGTGGCCCAGCACCCCGGGGAACATCTCGGGGTAAAGGGTCAGCACCTTGGCTTTCCATACACCGGCCAGATCCGGCGTGTCCTTCAACAGGGGCGTCGGCTTGCGGCTGGCGTTGATGCTCAAACGGCCGTGGGATTTGCTCGGTTTTTCCATGCGGGGTTCCTGCCACAAAGCGGCGGGGTTGTCGATACACCAGCCCATTGACGACAGGCCGGACATATCCACTAAACCGGTTTAGTGGATATGTTAACCAAAGGGCGCGTGACAAAACCATTGCCAAAACCCGCGCCCCGTGGCCCTATGAGGCATGAAATTCGACTACATCATAATCGGCGGCGGCTCGGCAGGCTGCGTTCTGGCCGCCCGCCTGACCGAAGACCCCGATACCACCGTTTGCCTGCTGGAAGCGGGCGGTGGCGGCAAGGATTTCGTCATCCGCGCGCCCGCCATGGGAGCGGCCATGATCTCGGGGCGCCCGAAAATCAATAACTGGGCGTTCCAGACCACGCCACAGAAACATCTGAACGGGCGGCGGGGGTATCAGCCGCGCGGCAAGGCGCTCGGCGGGTCCAGCGCCATCAACGCCATGCTCTATGTGCGCGGCCACCGGCAGGACTATGACGAATGGGCCGACCTTGGCGCAGAGGGGTGGAACTGGGACGCGGTTTTCCCCTATTTCCTGAAATCCGAGGGCAATGCCGGCGGCGCGGACGACTGGCACAACGCGGACGGGCCGCTACAGGTCACCGACCAACTGGCCCCGCGCCCCATTGCCGAGGCTTTCATCAAAGCCGCCGCCGAAAACCGGATCCCGCGTAACGATGACTTCAACGGACCGAAGCAGGAGGGCGCGGGCCTCTATCAGGTCAACCAGTTCCACCGCGGTAGGAAACGCGGTCGGCGCTGTTCGGCGGCCGAGGCCTATCTCTTCCCCGCTATGGACCGCCCGAACCTAGAAGTCGTCACCAAAGCCACCGTCGTCCATATCGAGATCGCCGACGCCCGCGCCGCCGGCGTGCGTTTCATCCGCGACGGCAAGGAATATTCCGCTCGCGCCAATCGCGAAGTGCTGCTCTCCGCCGGTGCCTTCGGTTCGCCGCAGATCCTGAACCTCTCCGGCATCGGTGCGGCGGAGGAACTGCGCGCCCACAACATCGACGTCAAATGCGACCTGCCCGGTGTCGGCAAGAACCTGCAGGACCATCTGGACTATATCCTGTCCTACCATTCCAGGCGCCGCGACGTGATCGGCCTCAACCCTGCTGGATTGCTGCGCCTGACCAAGGCAGGCCTGAAATGGCGCAAGGGCAGGGACAGCATGTTCTCCACCCCCTATGCCGAGGGCGGCGCCTTCCTCAAATCCGACCCCTCGCTGGAACGCCCCGACCTGCAATTGCATTTCGTCGTCGCCATCGTCGACCAGCACATGCGCAAACTGCATTTCGCCGACGGGTTCAGTTGCCACGTTTGCGTGCTGCGCCCTGAAAGCCGCGGCACGGTGGGGCTAAAGGACACCAACC